>SKIL01000036.1 GCA_007116425.1 Bacteriovoracaceae bacterium
AGGAGTTTGGAGACAAATTATCAAAACATCATAGATGGTCTCGAATACAAAAGGCCGGATGCAATTGAAAAAAAGTCGATTAGAGCGCAAATGATTTTAAATGAAAGGTTTAGCTCGTCCCTTCAAAGTCATGGCCCTCATGGCCTTAGTGTAAGGGCCGTGGCCAACAGAGCATGGACTAGCTCGAAAAAAGGCTTCAGTGGTTTTCTCAAAGCACTATCGTCGAAAAATGCTATCAGAGGCTTTCTGGCATTAGATGCTCTAGCTCTTTATTTTGGAGACATGGATAGCATGAGCTGTACAATGACACCAGGTTATCACGATTGGCACAAAGATCCATACTGCAAACCAGTTAAAGATATAACACCAAAGATTATCGAGTTTCTTAATGAACCTTGGGAGTATCAAAAGCACTTGGCATTAACTCAAGACCACACATGTAAAGTCATAGAAAGTATCTATGAAGAAATAAAAACACCACTAAATATCATTGACTGCCAAAAAAACTCTAGAGTCTTTGAAGTATATGAAAATCAACAAATAAAAATAGATCATATTAACTCTGGTACTAGAAATATTAAGTTCAAAAATTTTAACAAGACAGTTTTCAATGCGAGTCTTGGTAAATTTAAATCAGCAAGCCTCAATAATGATGGAGATATTCAAAAAGCCTGCTTTAATCAAAATCAAGGAAGAGGCTTAAGGTATACGAAATGCTACAAGAAAGATCACTTATCAATTTTTCCCAATACGCTTGAGCAAATCAAAGAAAAAATTACAAGTTTTAATTACAAAACAACACAGGCCTTTCAATCAGAGTGCGAAATATCGCAATAATTCTACTTTTATCAAGAAATGGTATTTTTTTCTGCTTATGTAAACTGCGGAAACAAAGTGTAATAATCAAATAACAATCAAATACGAGGAAACTGACATGTCAAAAGTGATCTATCTGAAACAATTTTTTATTATACTTTGTCTGGGCGTTCAAATGTCACTTACTGAAATTAACGCTCAGGTTTTCAGAGACAGACCAGATATTCAAATAAAAACAGAATTTGACTGCCATCACGATGCAAAAAATCCATGTAATATAGAAAGTTTTAAACTACACCACTACAACTATCGAATACTTTTTGCAGGTGACCCTCGCCCATCCTATGGAACCGCGGCCTATATGAGTTATGAAACACGAGACGTTGATCAACTTGAAGACTATGCTTTTGTTCAATTTATTAAAGGATGTGCTTTTGAATCACGGGTTGATGAAGAAACAGGAGAAATTAGAAAGAGATTTCATCTACTAAGACACTTTTTTGATGAGCTTGTAGACTTTCATCACCCAGAGTGGGTCATTGACTCAATCGACAAAGACCCAATGTACAACAATATGGAACCACACAATAGACATGGAGCTTACCGATGGAATCGCGTCAGAGGAAGCTATGATAGAAAAACAGAAGTTTTTTATCAAAACAGAAAACCGCGTTTTCCACTTCTTTATGCTTCTGACCACCCCAGCACATCATTTCTTACGGCACAAGGGGCCCGTAATATGAGCTTAAAGTTTAAAACCTGCATCTATCAAACTAATGACATCCCTTTGGTTTCAAGCCCCAAAGATATGGACCCAAGTCAAGCATTAGGGTGCTTTAACTGGCAGTCTTCATTTATCTACAATCATAAAACTGGGGAATATGAATCACCAGAAGAGATTGATGAGTTTTGCTTAAGAAAATAAGTTTTATTAACCTGTATATTTAATTAGATGATCGAGAAAATGAAAAAGATCTGGCCTGTTCACACTGAGATTCTGACAAATTTGGATCTGGTGAACGAGCAAAAGCAAACGGAAACATAATATTTTCAGGATCATCCGTATGCCGCAAATTAAACAAAGAATGACCTAATTCATGTAAAAGAGTCCAGTCAGATCTGTGCTGGCCCAGAACTGAATATCCAACCATGTGATCGCGTAGAAACATTCGGTCTCTAGGATCTGAAACTAAATTTAAATCTAAAATATATGGGCCATATGCGATCGCAACAGTGCCATCACTGCCAATTGTCCAGTCTAAACTTTCAACTAATAAAATGCCTCTTGATCCCTTTGGAGTCATCTCAAAAAATGCCAATTCGTGAGGACTTGGAGTACCTCGATTAAACTCTATTGATTCAAACTCCATAAAACCAGGGCTTGTAGAGAGAGTAATTTTGCGATCAATAAAAAGACTAATTGAACAGTCGTTAAGCTTCTTCTGAGCTCGTTTAAGTTCTTCCCGAATGCGGGGTATCTGATTGATTTGATCAATTGGTATATATAAATCCAAATCGATAATATATTTATTTTCTTGAGCTATATCGAAAGTCCACAAAAGATCTGCCGAGTCAATTTTTTCTACTCTTATATCTTCATAGGCCATCGTTTTGAAAGAAATAAAAGCAAGTAAAATAAAAAGAGTACTGATGTGTCGTTTTTGAAAAGATGAAACTTTCATATGCTTCCTAATTCGTAATTCTTTCAAAAAAATCAAACTATCAGGTAAAGTGATTTACACCTACAAAAAACAAAAAAAATGCATTCTTTACATGAGAGAAAAACAATTTCTGTTGTAAGTGTTTCGTAAAAAATGTCTAAGAACGCAAAGTATGTAAAAAATTCATGGCTTTATTGAGATTAATTTTTTGTATTTTATTTACTTTAAGGAGTACGTTAAATTTCGATCAAATTAATGAGTTTTGCTTTTATGCTAGAAAATAAACTTCTTAGAATACTCTCAATCACGTTACTGAGTTTCAGTTTTGGAAGCACGCTAAAGCTATACGCCATTGAGTCTGACCCTTGTTTTTATCGACATATCGATGAAGCTATAGAAATTAATCTTAAGCGTAGATCAGGCTACTTATCGACAGCAAGATATAAGGGAGGGTTTCGTGCTTGGTTACAAACTCGCAATGTCTCCAGCTCATTAATTGTAATGGAAAGAGGTTTACTTCTACCAGCGCGTAAATTTGACATAAAAGCAGCACCTTTTAAAAGGTATGGCATTCCACTCATGTGTAATGATCTTATCGAAATGAGTGAAACTCCGAAATACAAAAGTACAATCAATGAAGTACCTGGCCGGATGTTTAATATCAATATATCAAAGCTACAAAACTCAATCCGCTACAAACTCAACAATCAAAAGTGGTCCGACTTAGATCAACTCATAGAAAACAAAATTATTTTTTTAAAAAGTGACCCTTACCAATACTGTTTAACAAGGCATTTTTTAGAATCCATTCTACGGACACTCAGGCTCATTCCTATATACCAAGAAGAGTATTTAGAACTGCCTAAAGATGTGCAAACAAAGTTAGGCAATCCTAAAAAAATCTCACTCAACTATATAAAGCTCCACCTTATTGGTTTTAGATTTATGGATAAAATAGACAGACAGGCCTATCTACCACAAAAACTAGGTATTCCAATTGTCTGTCGTGATGTTCCAACTATCCCTTATGAATTAGAGGATATAGACTATCGGAACAATTAAATAATTCTTGCTTCAAGTGCAAATGCTGCAAAAAAGATCACACCTTATTGTGCAACCATTCCACCATCAATTGCTAGCGATTGACCTGTAATATAGCCTGCAGATTTAGAGCAAAGAAATAATACTGCATCAGCAATTTCTGAAACCTCTCCAATTCTACCTTGAGGAACTCCTGCAATCACTCCTTCTTTAAAACCAGGTCGTGAATCCATAATTCGCTGTAACATCTCTGTCATAATTGGACCTGGGCAAATACAATTAACCCTAACTCCATTTTGAGCAAACTCCAGTGCGGCCGTTTTACTTAGCCCGATAACTCCATGCTTACTTGAAACATATGCTCCCAAACTCGGAAAACCGACAAGACCAGCAACAGAAGAAAGATTTACAATTGAACCTCCACCAGACTTCCTCATCAGTGGAACTTGCTCTTTTATAGCAAACCATAGACCTTTGAGATTTACATTCATTACATAGTCCCAATTCTGCTCAGAACATTCATCAAGCATACTATTTTGACCTTCAACACCTGCATTATTACAAGCAAAGTCAAGTCGACCATATTCTTCAGAGATAAAACCAATAAGAGATTTAATATCATCATAAATGGCCACATTGCATTTGATAAACTTGGCCTTCTGACCCTTGCTCTTTATTTCATCGACCAATTCTTGACCTAACTCTTCATTAATATCACTAATAACTAGCTGAGCATTTGAAGCTGCAAACCTCAGAGCAATCTCACGACCAATTCCTGCGGCACCTCCAGTAACTAAGGCCACTTTACCAGTGTAATCAAACTTAATATCCGACATTTTTATTCCCCTTCTTTTAAGTCATACAGCAAAAACAAAAAGACAAACAAATACTATCTAAAAACTAGTAAAAGCTCTAGAATAAATGAAGATGACTACGAAACTCAACTTTCTATTCTCTCACAATTATCGCCCCTCATTTTTATTAGCATCACTAGGGCTCATCTTTTATCCTATGTATGTAATCACTGGACTCTTAAACTTTTACCCTTTTCCTGGTCAATACCTTGACCTTATTCAATGGCATGGCCATGAGCTGATGTATGGCGCTATAAGTCTAATTATTTTTGGGTTTCTTACTACCGCTAGTGAACATTGGACTAAAAAAAAGGTTTTTAAAAATAAAAAATCATTGATTTTAGTCATCTTACTATGGCTACTCGCTCGTCTTATCTTAATAATTCAACCGAGTCCGATCTTAATCTTGATACTTCCTCTATTTTTTAACTTTTACCTACTGTACCTAATGGTCGTTATACTTCGAGGCCATAATATGATTTGGAAAATCATTCTACCAATATCATTACTATGCCTTTCACATGCGCTCTACCTACTTGAGCATCTAGATTATTTTATTATTCTTTATAATTACCGCTTTCCTAGAGAGATAGGACTTACTCTTTATCAATTTTCAATTTTTCTCCTGCTTTTTACTCTTTCATCGAAACTCATTCCTTTTTTTACAAACGCATCCCTTAAAGAACATAACGTTTATATTAATACATCTCTTGAAAGACTATGCTTACTAACAACGATCATACTTTTTAGTATGCTCATACTAGCGGAAGAAAAAGTTATCCTGATAGCGTCTCTTGCGATCATAGCTGGAACTTTAATTTTGATCAGATCTGTAATTCTTATAGAGAAGAGGGCCCTCAAAAATTTTATGATAAGCTCTCTCTATACTGCAAATACATGGTTTCCAGTTTTCTTTTATTTAATTGCTTATGAAGTCTTATTTCCAGAAAATATCTATGCGAGACCTTCCCTTCATGCCTTATTTGCGGGTGTACTCGGTTGCTATTTTATATCTATTATGACCAGAGTCAGTCTAGGCCATTCAAACCTTGAAATTAAGGCCGAAAAGTGGTTCTTTGTGGCGTTTTTTTGTATATTCATTGGAACAGATAAAGAGAGAACAAATAATAAATAGTATGCTGCCCCTGCAACACAGGCGGGAGCAACTTCTAAAAGAGTTTCTCGAAAAATAATATACACTCCAATTCCGGTTGTTTCTCCGAA
>SKIL01000043.1 GCA_007116425.1 Bacteriovoracaceae bacterium
ATTTTTTGCACGGCCTATGGAAACCGAGTTAAATTAAAAGGAATCAATATTATAGGAATGCGCCGTCAGGGTTATGAGAAGTCAGTGATTACTGAGGTCGTTGATTTTTACAGAACGATGGAAGCCTCGGCCCTTTCTCCTCGCGCCTTCGTAAACCATGAAGAGTTTATGGGTGATTATAAAGACAATGAAGTTATAAAGGAAATGGTCGAGGCGATCAAAGTATCTGAGGTTGGAATTGCTCCGTTTATTTCGTAAGTAAAAGTTATCAAAAAGGTTGTTTGGTATGAAGAAAGTAAGAGTTGCTTTAATAGGACATGGTCATCTTGGAAGGTGGCATGCTCAAAAGGCGCATCAAATTGAAAAGTCCGAACTCGTGGCCATCGTTGAGCCTAATCGTGAAGCATGGAGTACTATTCAGAGCGAATATCCACATGCCCAGGTCGTTGCTAGCGTTGATGAAGTCATGGGACAAATTGATGCCGCCATTATCGCTACTCCAACCAGTCTACATGCCAATCTTTTGGCCAAATTATTGGAAAATAAAAAACATGTTTTTTGTGAAAAGCCTGTCGTTGCTAATGCTTCAGAGCTAACTTTAGTTGACCCTTTTATTGATCAAAGCGTTCTTGAAAATAAACTTATTGTACAAGTAGGTCATTCTGAAAGATGTCATGAAGCTTGGAGTTTTTTAGAAAACTATCAAGATGATATTAATAATTTTAAAATGGTTAAAATGAATCGACTTGGTGCTTTTAAGGGGCGTGCAACTGATGTCGATGTCGTGGCCGATCTTATGATTCACGATATTGATTTAATGTTATGGATTTTTAAGCAAAGGCCTATTACCGTCTCTGCCATTGGTGAAAAAATGAGAACTGGCCTATGGGATTATGCCTGTGCCGAGTTTAAGTTTCCAGATCTAAGAAAAGTAGTTTTAACTGTGGGGAGAAATCACACCCACGAAGTTCGTGACTTTGAACTTGTCTCAAAAGCGGGAACTTTAAGAGTTGATCTTCTCAATCAAAAATTTGGTTATGCGGCATCTCAGGAGAGCGACCCTGAGAAATTCGTTCTAGAAAAAGACTATCAGAGACGCGATCATTTACTGTTAGAACAGGAGTCTTTTTATGACTCAATTCTTGAGCAAAAAGCGCCCATGGTATCCTATGGGGATGGGGCCATAGCTGTTAAGTATCTTGATTGTGTCTTGGAAGCATTGAATTCTCCAACAAATCAAGAGGTGCGTCTCCCATGACGAAAACCTCGCCTTCTTGTTTGATTATTGCGGGAGAAAAGTCTGGCGAGGAACATGCCATGACTTTTGTTCCAGCTTTGAAGCAGGCCTTTCCCGACTTAGAACTTTGGGGTGTCGGTGGTGATGCCCTCAAGCAAGAGGGGATGAAGCTATTCTACCACCTCGAACAGTTTTCAAGTTGGGGTTATAGTGAAGTTATTAGTAAGATTCCTTTTTACTTCCAGGCCTTAAAAAAAATAGAAAATGAAGTTGTTGCTCGAAACTGTAAGGTTGCGATTCTCATTGATTTTCAATCCTTTAATATGAAGCTTGCGTCTCGATTAAAGCGTAGAGGTGTTAAGATCTTATATTATGTGGCCCCTCAAGCTTGGGCATGGAAGTCATACCGGGCCAAGACGATTGCAAAAAGTGTGGACCACCTTTTTACAATTATCCCTTTTGAGAAGAGATGGTTTTCAGATAGAGGTGTCTCACAGGTTGAAAGTGTTTCTCATCCGGTATGGCTAAGGTTTAAAGATGAATTTAGTGACGATGTTTTTAATCTGAAAAAGAAGGATCTTTCTCAAGGTCCGATTAAACTCCTTTTACTCCCGGGAAGCCGAAACTTTGAAGTTCAAAAACTTTTACCAACTTTTATCGAGGCGGTAAAAGTTTATAAGCATAAGCGCGATGTAGAGGTTTCGATTGTCGTTTCCCCAAATGTAAAGCGCGACCTTTATCATATCGGAGATGAAATTTACGACCAGGTTTTTCAAGATCATGAACTATCAAATGCGCTGAAACAATCAGATCTTGCGATTGCTGCTAGTGGAACCGTAACTTTGACTAGCGCTCTTTTTTGTCTCCCGACAATTGTTTGCTATAAATCATCTCTTCTTAACCAGTTTATTTTTGAAACATTTGTAAATTATAAAGGACATATTTCTTTAGCTAATATTGTCCATGAAAAAGAAGTGTTTCCAGAGTTTATTCAAGATCGAGTGAGCTTACATAATATTTTAAAAGTATTAGATAAGTGGACTTCTGAAGCTGACAGTTACGCTGAAGTTGTGAGCACCCTTAAAGCGACAAAAGATTTAATTAATCCGGATCCTCATATTTTTATTGAGACTTTAAAAGAAATTATCGGAGATGAGTATGACAGAGTTTGCAAATAAGCTCTTCAATTTTAATACAATAAAGAAGATTTTTTTTCCGCTATTTTTTCCTCTGAGTAAATTGTGGGAAACGATTTATCGAGTGAGACGATTTGCCTACCAGTATGGCCTTTTCACTCAACACAATTTTGATGTTCCGATCCTTTCGGTTGGTAACTTGACTTTTGGAGGTACTGGAAAAACTCCAACCACCCTTTGGCTTGCAAAGCAATTTGAGGCAAGTGGTAAAAAAGTTATGATTCTTTCGCGTGGATATAAGGGAGAGTTTGAAAATAGTTATGGTGTCTTGGATGCCTCCAAACGTCTTAGCTTTAATCCTCACCGCTATGGCGATGAGGCCGTAGTCATGGCCAGAAAATTAGAATCATCTGTGATCGTTGTCGGGAAGCATCGGAGTAAAAACCTTGATTATTTTTACGATCTCTATCGTCCTGATATTGTTCTTCTCGATGATGGACATCAACATTTAAAGCTTAATCGAGATCTTGATATTGTCCTTTTTGATGCTATGTTACCTCTTGAGCAGTATTTTACTGCCCCACTTGGGTATATGCGGGAAGGCTTTCATGGTTTGCGTAAGGCCGATATTATTCTTCTGGCCCGGGCCGACCAGGTCTCAAAAGAAAAGCTTCAACAGCTAAAAGAATTAATGGCCCGCTATATTTCATCAGATGCCTGTGTGGCAGAAATTGGTTATCGCCCTGAGGGTCTATTTGACGCCAATTACAAAAAAATTCTAAATGTTGAAGAAATTAAAGGTAAAAAAGTAATTAATATGGCCGCGATTGGCTCTCCAGAATTATTTTTTAGAATGATTCGTTCTTATGGGGCAGAAGTTTTAGAAGATGTTTCATTCGCGGATCATCACAATTTTACAATCGAAGAAGTTAGGCCTTATGTTGAAAAGGCCGAACGCGAGCAAGCCTATATTCTAACGACTGGAAAAGATATGGTTAAATTGCGTCAGATAGTTGATGCAAAGAATCTACTTTTTCTAGACATTGAGCTCTATTTTCTAAATGGCGGCAACGAAGTAGGCGAAATAATTTCTCGAGTTTGTGATTTTTGAGTCAACAGATAGAATATCATTAGATTCTTTTATACTATAATAAAGGATCTTTCTTTGCTCAAGTAGGTGATATTCTTATGTCTCTAAAAAATATACTCTCGTTTCCATTTGCTCTCTTTATTCTCTTCTCATGTGCTAGTCACAAAGATTTAATTTTTGAAGATGAGCCTGAGTCCACGGATCTTATCAGTGCCTTTGATCTTACTGATTCTCGATTTGAGCAGTTTCGGACTGATCGCCTTGAGTCTGAAGAAACTCAAACAGATAAACCTTCTGAAGTGGATGATGTCGCTAAAACAGAGGTTAAAAAAGAAGAGAAAATAAAGAAGCAAGAGGTCCCTCGTGTGGCACCAAAAGAAGCTCGACCAAGTGATAAGGAGGAGCCTAAGATTGTTGTGGCCGATGAGGCGACTGTGCCAATGCCTAAAGAACAAACCAGGCCGATTGAAGATGATGAAGATTTTCCTGTTCCGGATGAATTGATTTACCCTGAAGAATTTGAAGAATACGATCGAAGATCTAAAGCGATCTGGGATAAGTTTGAACCAAATTCTTATACAAATGAAGTTTTTGTCTTTCGAATTAGTTACCTCGGCCTAAATGTCGGTACCGTTCAATTGAGAACCGAACCAATGACGAGGGTTGCGGGCCGAGACGTTTTTCACTTTCGGGCCCATATGCGCTCTGCTCGCTATTATCGATTTATTTATGAACTCGATGACCGGCTTGAAACTTATGTCGATGCCCGTACATTTTTACCAGTAAGATATACTCTTATCCAAAGAGAAAGTGGACAAGATGTAGATGATTTACAGTTATTTGATTATGAAAATTTAGAAACACATGTCTTTTTTAAGCGTGTTCGTGAGGATAGAGTCACAGAAAGAGAAGAGACTCACCCTATCCCAAATTATATGCAAGATTCATTTTCCTCTCTCTATTTTGTTAGAGGACTTCCACTTGAAGTTGGGGATCGATATGAGTTTCCGGTTGTGACTCGAGGTCGGCTCTGGCTAATTGAACTCAACGTTGAAAAGAAAGAACAGATTCGAGTCGGAGGAAGATGGACTGATGCTATTAAAATAAATGCTGTGACTCGCTTTCCTGGAGTTTTGGAGCGCCGAGGAGATATTAACTTTTGGTACTCTGATGATGAGGTCAGAAGACCTTTGCAGTTTCAGGCAGATGTTAGAATAGGTTCTATTCGAGGTGAGTTGATTGACTATACTCCAGGAACGCGAGCACAAGTGACTCCAGAAGATTCGGAATAAATATTAAAAAGGGGCAAAGAAATTAATATTACTCCAGGTACTGTTCTCTATATTTGTCTTAGTGAAAAGTGGAGCTTTATTGAGCGTTCTGTTTTAAAGGACGCCAACTTGGCACGAGAAGCAGGTCATACCCCAATCATTTACACCCTAAGGGATTCTATTTTAGATATTGAAGCAAAAAAGCAAAAGTTTGAAACTCTCTACCACACCGGACGAGTTCAAACGAGTTTCGTTCGCTGGCATAAACTGCGTAATCTTCCGAGTATACTTCGCTCCAAAGATATCCAGATTGTTCATTGTTACGCTTTAAACTTTATGTGGCCGATGGCCTTCTTTTTAAGAGGGATGCCCCACATTCCGCTTTTTTTAACCCAGTCTAGAGAGGTTAAAAAGCGTTATAGGTCATTTTTATATCGCTTGCTTTCATCGCGTATTGATCAGGTTTTTATTCCATTCTCTCCATTGGCAAAAAATGTAAAAGGTCAGTTAGGTGTTCCTTCAAAAAAAATAATCTCACTTGGTTATGGCGTAGATTCTGTAAAGTCTGATCGAAGTGAAATCGATAATCTTAAACAGACTTGGCAAAAAGGTATTGAGGTTGCTCCTCTAGATGGTGAGCAGGCAGAAGAAAACCCGGTTGATACCTGGAGCGTTGGAGCTTATGTTCCGATGCACTTAAAAGATATCGAGACACTTAAAACGATTGTCTATGCTACGATGGGGATGGATCAAAAACTGCCCGAATCAAAAACGATTCGCCTAATTTTTTATAATGAAAAAAATTGGAGTGAAACTCTTATTTACCCCGACCTCATAAGATTTGTTAAAGATTTAGGCGTCGAGGAGCTTATTCACTTTTATTCTGGAGTTCCTGTTGAAACTTTTCAGCAGGCGGTTGATGTCTGGCTGGCCAGTACAGCACAGGAGCAGCTCGATGACTTGAGTATTCAAGCGATTATGCAAGGTATTCCCATATTGGTACCAAGGTCTATTTCTAGCATGGAAATCTTTCGACTTTATGGCCCAATTGGGGAGAGCTTTAAGCGTGATGACCCGCGTCAGTTGAGGGATCAATGTTTAAAAATTCTCTTTGAAAAAAAACACTACACTCGATTACTCAAAAATGCTCTGCCCAAGTTTCAGGCGAGTTTTGGACCAGAGAATTACTCGCAAACTCTACTTCATTTCTACCTTCATTCGGCCCAGGTAAGAAAGCGTTATTCGCGCCACCGAGAACTTTCTGTCTAGGGCCGCTTTATGCTAGACTTGGTGCTTAAAATTGGTTAATCTCCCGCACAGTTTGTAAAGAAATCTGGCTGCTACGTCTTTGACGAAGCAGCTGGGCCAGTGTTTCACTGGTAATAATGACGCGAAGGGTATTACCCTTCAAAGAGGTGTTGCTATGACGACAGATACAGAACTTAAACAAAAGTGGATGGAAGGCTACGAGGTGGTTTTCGGGGAAGACACTGAACAAGCTCGCAATGATGAGTTTGGTCAGATGCTCGAAGAAACAGCGTCCACTACCTTTCAAGAAGGTGAAGTCTTCAAGGGAAGAGTGATTAATATTGGGCCTGACTATGTCATGATCGATATTGGTTACAAGCAAGAGGGGCTCGTCCCAGTTAAGGAATTTCTTAACTTTGATGGAACTCTTAAGATCGCCGAAGGCGATGAGATTGAAGTTTATTTAGATAAGCTTGAGTCTCGCATGGGGAACCTTGTTCTTTCTAAAGACAAGGCCGAAATTCTTAAGGCATGGGATAAAATTTCTGAGGCCTGTGAGGAAGGAACTCCTGTTCAGGGGACAGTTATCGCTAAAGTTAAAGGTGGATTGTCTGTTGATATCGGTGTTAAGGCCTTCTTACCTGGATCACAAATTGATCTTCGCCCAACTCGTCATCTTGATAAGTACATTGGTAAAACAATGGAATTCAAAGTTATCAAGTTTAACAAGAAGCGCGGAAATATCGTTCTTTCTAGACGTGCAATTCTTCAAGAAGAGCGCGGTAAGATGAGAAAAGAAATCCTCAACCAAATCCAAGAAGGTATGATTGTTAAAGGTATTGTGAAAAATATCACAGACTACGGTGCCTTTATTGACCTTGGTGGAATTGATGGACTTCTTCATATTACAGATATGTCATGGGGACGCGTTAAGCACCCATCAAATCTCTTGAATATGGGAGATGAAATCGAAGTTAAGATCTTAAAGTTTGACGCTGATAAAGAGCGTGTTTCTCTAGGTCTTAAGCAAGTACAGCCTAACCCATGGGAAGGAGCGCATGATAAGTACGCTTCAGGAACTAAGGTTGAAGGTGAAATCGTATCAGTAAAAGATTACGGTGTATTTGTTGAACTAAGCGATGGAATTGAAGGTCTTGTTCACGTTAGTGAAATGAGCTGGACTGGAAAAATTAAAAATCCTGCGAAGCACTTTACTGCTGGTGAGAAATTAGAAGCTCAAGTTCTTGATGTAGATGTTGAGAATAAGCGTATTTCACTAGGCCTTAAGCAGCTTCAACCTAATCCATGGGATGCGCTAGAAGCGAAGTATCCAGTTGGAAGCAAGGTAAAGGGAACTGTGAAGTCAATTGTTGAGTTTGGTGTTTTTGTTGACCTTGGAGAAGAAGTGGATGCTCTTATTCACGTTTCTGACCTCTCTTGGACAAAGAAAAATATCAACCCACAAGAAGAATTCAAGGATGGCCAAGAGCTTGAAGCGATGGTTCTTTCTGTTGATAAAGAAAATGGAAAGTTCTGTCTTGGAATTAAGCAACTTGAAGAAGATCCTTGGAAGAAGATTGAGCAAAGACTCCCTGTTGGAACAATCCTCGAAGCTGAAGTTGTGCGCGTAACAGACTTTGGCGTATTCGTAGAGCTTGAAACAGGAATTGAAGGCCTTATTCATATCTCTGAACTCTCTGAGGACAGAGTTGAAAAGCCATCTGATGTGGTTCAAAAGGGTGACAGACCAAAAGCAATGGTTATCTCTCTTGATAAAGAAGCTAAGAAGATTGCTCTTTCAATTAAGGCCGCACACAATAAAGATGCTTCAGTTTCAACTGAAAGCGTTCAAAGTGCGACACTTGCTGATAAGCTTAAAGATTTTAAAATCGACTAAGTTTTCATTTGGCCCCTCACAAATGTGAGGGGCTTTTTTTTCTAAGACCAACGTCGAAGTTGGTTTTTGATCAGGCCTAATCCTTTTTCTCCCCAAACTCTTAACGACTTTCTTTCTTTGAACTCCTTACGACTCTCTTCGACCAATTCACTCATAAGTTTTTCAAGACTTTTAGCACTTGTATTTAAGTTAATCTCATTTCCAAATGAGTGGATCGAAAGGGAGGCAAAGTACTGAACACCTTTGGTGATAGTGCAGGTGATCTTTGCACTTGAGCTGGCCTCGTTTTGAATTCTCTCAAGAGAGTTGTACAGAATCGCACGTTGTTGACGAGAGGGGATAAAGCCCTGGGTATTAAACTGCAATGGTTCTTCCTCTAATGTTTCCCAGGAAAGGTAAGGCCTAGAGTGAACCTTTTGTGATGAAATAGCTATCGCATCCATGTTTGACCTCCTTGGCAAACGGGTTTTTATTAATACAGGTTCGAAGGATGATCTCTGAACCTGCAATATAATTTTAAGGCAGTCATTGGTGAGGAGTGTTGGCCATGAATAAATATTGTGTAAGGAATGTGTAAAAAGTATAAATACTTGATTATGTTATAAAACCTTGCATTAAAGTTTTGTTTAAAATTACCTAGAAAAACAGATACTTCGGTGCGTCTCTGACATCTTCTTACACTTCGTGAATTTTTTACATGATCTATAAATTATTCCATGACGGGCCATGATCTAATTCATATGGTGGCCTCAGGAAAACACAAAAATACTTAAAGAGTTGTGAAGAGGGGAACAGAATGTTGAAAACAAGTTTAAAAATAATGAGTGCTTTGGCCATTCTTACTTATGGAGCCAGTTCTATGGCACAAAACTACAAGGTCATTTATGGGGAAGATACGAGGATTGATCCGGCGTTTGAGAAAAACCTTCTCTGGTCAGACCTTGCTCGGTCGACAGTCGCACAAGTATCCAATGATAATCTTACTTTTCAAGACGGAATGGTTACCTTTAAAGATGTCTCGCTTCAGGAGCTTTTTAATGTATGTTCAACTGAGAGGTTTGCTGAGCAAAATGCAAATGCTCATTGCTCGGCATTTTTAGTTGCTGAGGATCTGATTGTGACTGCTGGTCACTGTATCGACCATAGGGCGTGTGAGGATAATTCCTTTAGTTGGGTTTTTGATTATAGAATTGACGAGCTTGACGGTTTAACCTTACCAGAGAGTCGCGCTTATGGATGTGCTGAAGTTTTGATTCATGAGCTTGATCCGTATATACACTCTGATTATGCCTTGGTCCGTTTGGACCGTCCGGTACTCGACCGTGAGCCACTTCAGTTTAGAGACTCAGGAAAGGTTCTTAGTGGGCAAGAACTTATTGTTATTGGCCACCCTTCAGGTCTTCCGACAAAAATTGCAAGTGGAGCAACTGTCCATCAAAACTCACATGAAGAGTATTTTGTGGCGGATCTCGATACTTATGGTGGAAACTCTGGATCAGCTGTTCTCGATGCGCAAACTGGATTAGTTGAAGGAATTCTAGTTAGAGGGGCCAGAGATTACGTGTGGAACTCTCAAGATAGTTGTTTTGAGTCAAATGTTTGTGATAGTCTCGGAAGTAATTTCACTTGTGGTGGAGAGTCAGTTAGCCGAATTACTCAGCTCGATATTTTAAGTTTTCTATAGATCTATTGAGACAATTCTTAGAGATATTCAGAAGGCCTCTCCTGTATATGGGAGGCCTTTTTTATTGTTTTAAGGGATTAGTTTGTTCATCGGTATGGCAGCAGCTGCCTTCATGTGAGAGAACCTCATCAATAATTTCTTGTTTTAGTGTTCCGAGCTCTTCATTTTTAGCACCTAGTCCATAGGCGAGAGTTTCAGGGAGTGACGGGGCCTTGATCTCAACGTCAATTCCGAGTGCTTCCATCTCTTTTGCAAATTCATAAGCTTTTTCAATTTCATCAATTTGGCACTCGAATAAAAGTTGATTTTCTTGCTTATCGTAAACTTTAACATTTTTTGGCATAATAAAACCCTATACAAAAGAAATTGCTGGATTCACCATAGCATTATTAGCTAATTTTGGACAAATTATGAAAGTTTTTATTATTGAAGAAGAGCTATTTATTAGGCGAATTTTTGAGGAGTGCTTAACACGTTGTGGCCATGAGGTCATGACTGTTCCCAATGATCACGATTGCTTACATTTTTATAAAGATTTTGAACCTGACATTTTAGTATGTGATGTCGAGTCACTTCAGTCGCCATTAGAAGACAGCTTAAAACCTTTTGTACAAGCCTCGCAGATTCCTGTTGTTGGTTTGTTCTCTCAAAATGGAGAGGGTGCAGTTGAAGAAGTTCAGCCTTTGTTAGCTGCAAGCTGGAAAAAACCAATTGAAGTTAAATCCATAGTCTCCGCTCTTGAGAAAATTTACTCATCCTCTGATATTAAAGGGAAGTGCTAGATGGATAGGGATAAGCTCATCGTTTTTTTTGGACTCTCTGTGACTTTTATTGTTTTTGCCCTAACGATGTATTTCCGGTCAGGAATTTTTTAGAGTAATTCTTTAGGCCTTTCATCTTCAGGTGCCAGAACGTAATGTGATATACCTAGTGGTGCAAAAATAAAGTCTGGAACACGAATGCGATAAAAGATTCCTGTTTCGTGATTTACACGATTGAGAATATTGGTCTTACTAGATAAGGTAGAATGTGTCGCTCCATCTTCATAGGGAACAAAAAGGTCATACTTATTCTGTTTTTCGAGAAAAAAGTTAATAATATGTGATCTCAGTTTGTCGATGTCTTCTTTGTTCAAACTAGAGACAACGAAGCTATTAGGGTATTTGCGCTTGATGATTTTCTCTTTAATCGGATCGTTGAGAAGATCTTTTTTATTAAATACAATTAAATTTTCCTTATCTCCGACTTTTAGTTCACTTAAGACTTTTTGAGTGACGGATAAGTGCTTCTCAAAGTTTGGATCAGAAATATCACAGACAATGACGAGTAAGTCTGCTTCCATGGCCGATTCAAGAGTCGTTTTAAACCCATCAATAAGAGTGTTGGGAAGATTGGAAATAAACCCAACTGTATCGATGAGAATCATGGGTGGGTGAGTATCGGGATTAAGTGTTCTATAGCTTGAGTCTAGTGTGGCGAAGAGTTTATCTTCTTCGAGAATATTTACTCGACACAACCGGTTCATTAGAGATGACTTCCCTGCATTTGTGTACCCAACCAGGGCCGCTGTGACGGCCTGGTTTTTTCTTCTCTTTCTTTGTTGAACTCTCGATTTCTCTACCGTTTTAAGCTCTTTTTTGAAAAACTCTATTCGCTCGCGAATAATTCTTCGGTCAAGCTCAATTTGCTGCTCTCCTTCACCACCTTTGACTCCAATACCACCTCTTTGACGATTAAGGTGACTCCAAAAACCGGTAAGTCTAGGCAATATATATTGAAGTCGAGCTATCTCAATTTGAATTTTAGACTCTTTTGTTCGAGCATGTTGAGCAAAAATTTCGAGAATAACATGAACTCTGTCTACAACTGAGAGTCCTGAAATTTTACGAATATTTCTAATTTGACTGGCCGTAAGTTCGAAATCAAAAACGAGCAGAGAACTACCTTCGTCCTTTGCCTTTTGGGCAATCTCATCAATTTTTCCTCGCCCTAAAATGGTTGCGGGATCTAAAGACTTACGGTTCTGATAATATTCTCCTTCGGCCTTTATTCCTAAGGTTCTGAGCAGCTCTCTCAACTCATTTAGGGAGCGTTTTGATTCTGTCTCTGTTTTGTGTTCGTTCATCGTAGGACAGATGACTGAGACAAGAGTTGCCTGGGCGTCACGTGAAATATGAAATTCGTTATCTAGCATTAAGGTTTTCTCACAATTAAATTATCTATTAATCTAGTTTTTCCTAACTTGTAAGCACCAAGTAGAGCAAAGTTTAAGCTTTGAGTACTCAAAGGTCCCAGTTGGTCAGCATCTAAGATTTCAAGGTACTCCCAGTTTGAATCTTTACCTGTGATTTTATCTCTATATGCTTCGAGGTCTGCACAATCGAAATCTTGTTTTTCTTGAATAAAGCTTGCTAATTTTTTGAGACCTTGAGAGAGTACAGGCGCTTTTTGCTTCTCGTGTTTTGACAAGTATTGATTGCGGCTGGAAAGCGCTAATCCATTTTCATCGCGAACGATAGGACAAGAAATGATTTGAACTGGGAGCATTAAGTCTTGTGTGAGTTTCTTAATGACATGCAGTTGCTGTAAATCTTTTTGGCCAAAATAGGCCCTATCAGGCTTGATATATTGAAACAATAAATAAACAACTGTGGCCACACCGCCGAAATGCCCCGGTCTAGATTTTGCGCATAGAATTTTTGAAAAATCCGCTTGAACCGAAATTTGGGTTGAGAAGCCTTTAGGATAAATCTCAATTTCAGTTTGTGGGGCGAAAACGACAATCGTTTTCTGATTATTTTTTAAACTTTTTAAAAGCTCTAAGTCTTGATCAAGAGTTCTCGGATAGAGACCAAAGTCCTCATTTTTGCCAAATTGTTTAGGGTTAACAAAAATTGAGACAAAAGTAATGTCATTCTCTTTGAGTGAGGTCTCAACAAGAGAGAGATGGCCTAGATGCAGGTTGCCCATTGTTGGCACAAAGCCTACAGACTTATCACTCGGTCTATTTGTCACTTCTAAAAGGAGTTCTTTTGAGGTTGTGATGAGTTTAATCATGTGCTGTTTTATTTCTTTCTTTTGTTTGATATTTTTTAAGACAGGTTTCTATCACCAGGTTTGCGAGTTGATCTTTTTTTAATGTCATTTCATTAAAGTTTCTTTGACCATCGTTTTCTTCCACTATGAGGTAGTCAGCATGATCAGCTCCAAAGCCCGTTTGCTCTGCCTGGTTTACAAGGCCATTGTGAACGAGTGTTCCTATTAAAAGATCAACCGGCTTACGCTCTAATTTTTCTTTTATGGTTTCAGCACTAAGATTTGTCTCTGCTGCAAACCCGACAATGATGTGCTTCTTTTTTAAAGCGATGACATCTTTTAGAATGTCATTATCTGGAAAAATCTCTAGATGACCGGATATATCCTTTTTTTTCATTTTGCCGTCATTTGGAGAAAATTTAAAATCACTGATGGCGGCAGAGGAAATATAAAAGTCGAAATGATTAAAATTCTCTAGCACACTTTCTTTCATTTCTTCATTTGTGGTTGCTCGCTCTAAAGAAAAGTTAGGATGAGCTATTAATTCATCTAACTTAGAAGTAGCATGTTTTCCTGCAATGACTTTTACCTTGTGTCCGAGCTTGAGTGAAGCTAGAGCAAGATAAAGTCCTGTTATACCTGAAGAACTATTAGTCATATACCGAACGGGATCTAAGGGTGCAATAGTTGCTCCGGTTGTGATCAAAAAGCTTTTTTGATTTTGGGTATTAAATGCTGAGAAGGGGAGAGTTTCAATTAAGCTTGCAATCTCTTCAACTGGAGCGAGCTTTCCCTCTCCTTGTTCACCACATGCCAAAAGGCCAACGCTTGTCGGATGAATATATGTATTTGGCAGCTCTTTTAAAGTCTGCAAATTTTTTTGAACAAGCGGGTGCTCATGCATTTTTGTATTCATGGCCGGGAAGTAAAGTTTTGACTTTTGATCATTACCCATGGCCAGGAAAATACTGCTGAGAAGATCATTTGCTTGTGCATGAGCAAGTGAGGACAGAGTATTGGCCGAAAGGGGGGCAATGACGAAAGTGTCGCACCATCTCGCAAGTTCAATATGAAGAATACCTTCCGCTCTTGGCGTAAAGTCCTCAGACCAGCTGTAAGCAGCTTCAGCTCCAAGGTAAACAAATGTTTCTTTTTTGATAAAATGCTCTGCACCACGAGTCATGACTACTCGTACATGGTGGCCGGAATGAATAAGTTGGCGAGTGAGGTCGTAGGCTTTGTAAGCTGAGATTGACCCCGTTACACCAAGTAAGACCCTTAGCGACAATTAAGATCTCCCAGTTGTTCCCTAGCTGATCTATATTTCATAAAAGCCTAGTATTGGCAAACATTCGCAAGGTCTCTCAAGTGACGTTGAACCAGTAATGGCGAATGAATCAATTCGATTGATGAAGACTCTTGGCCTATCTTAAACCGCTTTTTGAGCGCCTGATAAAAGCTTTCTCCGTCACCACCTGTAATAAAGACTCTTTTTGGAGAGTGTTGTTGCGTTAGGTCAAGGACAAAGGAAGTCATGGCAAGGCCATAAGCTTTTGACATGGCCGCCACTGAGTTTTGCGGCCAGTCGTAATCTTGATATTCTGTAAATTTTTGAAGCTCTTTATTGATTTTTGGAACGAGTGGCGCAAGCTGGTGTCCTTGTTCATAGGAGTGGGCCCAGGCCTTCTTACCAGGCAGAATATGGCCACCTAAAAAGCCGCGCTTTGAAACCGCATCTACCGTGATATAGCTTCCAAAGTCGATGACAAAACTTAAACTGTCTTTTTGTCGACTTGAATGGCATTTTTCAAAAACACTGTGAGCTGCAATGATGCGATCTATGCCTAAGGTCTTTTCGTAATGCACAGGCATTTCAAAAAAATAATTATTTTTAAAAAACTGATCAATGGAAATAGTTTTAATATTTTTCTTTTTAATCCATTCAATTATTTCTGCTTCGTCCTGACTCGATTGGCCGGGTGTATACCTTTCGATTGCTCCAACTTGAGAGAGGACGCATGTGATTTCTTCAGGAGCAATACTTTTGATTTTTTGCAGAACTGATTGAGTATCACTCTCTGTTGGCATATCGCTTTCGAAAAGGCTTTGAATGCTTTTATCTTGGCGAGAGTAAATGCTTGGAGAGACTGCATCTGGTTCCCATAAATTTACCTTTAGGCGAGTGTTGCCGATATCTAGACTAAGAATTTGTTTCATTGTCGAGATGACCTGTAATTAAACTTTTCTTCAACTCATAAAGATCTGCTATTGGAGAACAAAAACTTGGTGGCTTATCTGGGCCCATTTTGAGTAAGTCATTAATCACGAGGACTTGTCCATCAGTATGCTCTCCTGAACCTATTCCAATCGTTGGGATTTCAAGTTCTGTTGTGATTTCTTTGGCCACTTCTTCGGTGACGCATTCGAGGACGATAGAGAAACATCCTGCACGCTCAAGACCTTTTGCTTGTTGCTTTAATCTCTCAATACTCGATAGCTCCTTCCCATGAGTATAATAGCCGCCCATCTGGTGAACCGATTGAGGTGTGAGTCCGATATGACCCATGACAGGAATGCCATGTTGAGTGAGAGCAGAGATCATACGGTAAACTTCTTCGTTGGCACCTTCAAGTTTAAGTGCCTGACATTGAGTCTTTTGAAAAATTTTAATTGCATTTTCTAGTGCTTGCTCAAAATAAGCGTAGCTCCCAAATGGCATATCCACGACCACAAAAGTATTAGGTGCTCCTCTGACAACAGCTTTCCCAAAAGTGATCATATCGTCAACTTGGACTGGAACTGTTGTGGGAAGACCTAGTATGACGTTACCCAAGCTATCACCAACTAAAATCATGTCTAATGTTGTCTCATCCAAAAGACGTGCAGTTTGGTAGTCGTAGCAAGTGAGCATTTGTAACTTTTGACTAGCTTTTGCTTTTTTTAAAGTTCTTAGGTTGTGCGCTTTTTTACTTTTCATGACCTGATCTCACTTGGAAAAAAGTTTTGTCCATATTTTAAATGCGTTTTTGTCAATGGTGAGCCCACCCACCTAGATGTGACTTTTTGACGTAAGTCCTCTAAGGCCTCAGGCGAGCATTGCTGCTCGAGCTCTCGATTAAAAGTACCATCTTCAATCTCTGTGTAAAGTTTATCGAGCTTCGATTGAAACTCTTGATCAAAAAGGAGTTTTTGAGCTTTTTCACTTCCAATAAGTGCTGCAGGACTAATCATCTCAAAAAACTTTTGTGGCCCCAGTTGGCAAAGCGCCTGGGTGATAAGCTGAAGTTCTACCCAACACTCCATATAGGCAACTTCCTCGTCTATGCCTTGAGAGATAAGCTTTTCAAAGCAAAGCTTTGCCATATAGGGAATCGTTGAGCACAGCAGGCCTTGCTCTGATAAAAGGTCGGCATGGGTTTCGCTCTTGAAACTGGTGGGAAAGGGGCCTTGATTAATCCCAATCATTTTTGCCAAAGTTAAGGTGGCATTATGTGGTTCAAACTCCTCGGTATGTCGTTGAGAAGTTATCACACTATAAGCTGCACCAAGTGGGGCATTGCTTAGGTAGCGTTTTCTCACTTCGCTTGCAATAGATTTGGGAGCAAGTAGAGAGTGATGAAAGTCTGGGAAAAGTTTGTCGAGTCCTAGAGAGCTCAGAGATTGGCCATGAGCATAGACAATCATTGATCCTTTAGAAATTTTATCTGAGTATTGCTCCAAAAAATTTTTATGTTCAGAGTCAGGAATCAATAAAAGGTAGATACTGGATACTTGCGGTTTATGATCTGATAAGAGTCCGCACTGGAAGTTGTGCTTGTGGCAGCGCTCTGAAGATTTAGAGTCGAGAGAGCGCAGTAGTACAGTAAAATCAACACCACTATCTTGGAGGTTTTGCGCCCAGGCCAAGGCCTGAGAGCCGAGACCAATAATATAGGTTGGTGGCAGATTATGCGCTTGCATGCTTTTATTCCATATTGCTGTGCGTTTGTGTTCTCTTTTAACCGTCTTCTAGCTATCATGAGTCTTGTGAGTGATCAATTTAAAGAAATATTTTGTGCTCCTCTCGAGGTAAAAAGCTTAAAAACGCTTCAGTTACGAAGGGAGGAGCTCTCTCAAAACCCCGACTTCCTAGGCGCGATGAGTTATGAGCTTTGTTTTACAACCGGAAGAGTGAGTGGAGTGGAGCAAACGAATTCACCTATGAGTCACTCCTCTTTACACTGTGAGCGTCTTAAAAAGTCATGTGAATTTTATGGGCTTTATGCAGAAGAGTTAAATACTTTGATGAGTGAGGCCCAAGCGCGCTGCTTACAATTGATTCAAAGTAAATATGGAGCGCTGAGAGTGAGTGTCAGGATCGAGGGAGAAAATATTTTTTGTTATTTTGAGCTAAAGGAAGTGGAGTATTGCCCTGATCAACAAAAGTCGCTTGAGCTTGGAGTGTTGAAGTATCCCGAATGGCGCAAAGGTCTTCCAAGCTTTCTCAAGCTTAATCACTATAAGAAAGCTTACCGCTCATTGGTCGAGGTGGATGAGCTCATTGTTTTAGATGAAGATTTACACTTTATAGAATGTGTTCACAACTCAATGATATTAGAGCTACACTCTGGGGAAATTTTGCTGCCTGTTCACCCTCAGGCCTTGGAGAGTATTTCAAGAAAGTCATTAAAGTTAAAGCTCTCAAGTTTTCATGAGAGGACTTTTGGACTTAATCAATTGAATGAAATTCGTCATATTTGGATATGCAACTCTCTTCGAGGTATAAGGCCTGTATCATCGATTGATGGTCAAAAATTTGATGTCTCGACAAAATTTGATAATGTTTAAAGCACGGAAAAGAATATGAATAAATCTAATCAATCAAAAAGAATAAATATTAAATGTGCACAATGTGAAAAAGAGTTTGAGTACTATTCAAGCAAGTTTCGTCCTTTTTGTAGCGAGCGATGCAAGATGATAGATTTAGGTCACTGGATGAGTGAGTCCTATGCTGTTCCATCGCGTGAAAATTTATCAGATGAGGACATATCTAAAGTTGAACAGGCATTAAACGAAAAACATGGGTCAAATGATGACTACTAAGAAGAAAATGGAAAACCCTTTTGGTGCAAAAAAATCGAAACAGATTTTAGCAGAGCTGGAGCAAGTTGCTTTAGATGCTGGTAAATTGTTAATCAGATATAACAAAAAGAAATTGAACCTGAGTGTTTCTCACAAAAAAGGTCAGGGAGTGGCCTCCGCTGCAGATATTGCAAGTGAAAAGATGATACTTAGGCGACTGAAGTCGATTGAAAAAACTCATCAATTCTCTAGTCTCGTCTTTGCGGAAGAAGATAGCTTTAAGCAGTCATTTAAAAAAAATGATTATCATAGATTTAGAGAAGGCGAGTTTTGTTGGTCAATTGATCCCCTCGACGGAACGAATAATTATCTCAGTGCAATGGATTACTATGGGGTTTC
The DNA here is from genome assembly GCA_007116425.1 of Bacteriovoracaceae bacterium. Classification (GTDB taxonomy): domain Bacteria; phylum Bdellovibrionota; class Bacteriovoracia; order Bacteriovoracales; family Bacteriovoracaceae; genus SKIL01. Next base: position 18,060 of record SKIL01000043.1, read on the forward strand.
TCTCTCGTTACTCTACTATGGAAGTCCTTTTTTTGCGGTCGTATATAGGCCGGAAACAGGAGAGTGTTTTTCTGCAATAAAAGGTTTAGGAAGTTTTAAGCAAAACTTGCTAGGGTCAACAAAGCGGATAAAATTAATCGGAAACCAAGAGAAAATAAAAACACCACCTAAAAAACTTGAGAGTGCTGTATTAGTCACGGGGTTTGCTGCTGAAAAAGGCCTAGAGTTTGATCGAGAGTTTGAAGTATTTAAAGCAATGATGCAAAAATCACGGGCCGTTCGTCGCATGGGGAGTGCTGCTTTAGATTTGTGCTATGTCGCTGAGGGAATATTTGACGGCTTTTGGGAGAGGGGACTAGCTCCATGGGATATGTCGGCAGCTTCACTCATTTGTGAAGAATCTGGAGTGAAAGTGTCAGACTATAATGGCAAAAAATTTGATACTTTTGGTTCAACGATTATTTCTGCTCGCACTCCTCTTCATCGCCAGATTATGGTAGAATTGGCGAAGGTAAAGTAAATTGACATTAATGATGGACGATTTATACTGATATTATTAGTACCAATTATGGGTTCCAAGGATGGATGCACGTGCGAGAATCAATTGAATTTGTCATAACAAAATTAACAGATGAAACAATCATCACCCTTTTTCTTTTAAGTGGGACTATGGGTTTGATCGTTGTGGC
>SKIL01000275.1 GCA_007116425.1 Bacteriovoracaceae bacterium
ATATGCGAGGAGACCCGGCTTCAGCTATGCTTGAAGTTCTAGATCCTGAGCAAAATAAAAACTTTGGCGATCACTATATTGAAGTTGAGTACGACCTTTCTCGCGTTATGTTTATCATGACGGCGAACGACCTTTCTCAAATTCCTGGTCCGCTTAGAGATCGTATGGAGATTATTTCAGTTCCTGGCTACACTCCTAATGAAAAGCTGGAAATTGGAAAGCGTTATCTCTTACCAAAAGCGATGAAGAATAATGGTTTGAAAGATTTCTCAGTTAACCTGAGTGATAAAGTTATGCTCGATATTTGTCGTGGCTATTCTCGAGAGAGTGGAGTTAGAGAGTACGAGAGGCTTCTCAATACTATTTGCCGTAAACTTGCCACACAGGTGGTAGAAAAAGATTACGATAATACAAAGAAGTTTACTGTAACTCCAAAGCAATTGAAAAAATATTTAGGTCCAAAGAAATTTGACCGCACAGATCGAGAAACCGATGCACAAATTGGACTTGTTAATGGTCTCGCCTGGACTTCTGTTGGCGGAGAGCTTTTACATATTGAAGTCATTGCTGTTGCTGGAAAAGGTAATATTCAGATCACTGGAAAACTTGGCGATGTCATGACTGAATCGGCAAAGGCCGCAATGTCTTTTGTTCGCTCTATTAGTGATCGCTTGGCCATTGAGCCTGAGTGGTATGACAAGCACGATATTCATATCCACGCACCAGAAGGGGCAACTCCAAAAGATGGCCCAAGTGCTGGTATTACTATGGTTACGGCCCTAACTAGTGCGATTACGGGTATTAAGGTTCGCCAAGATGTCGCTATGACTGGTGAGGTAACGATTAGAGGACGAGTTCTTCCAATTGGTGGTCTAAAAGAAAAACTTCTTGCTGCTAAGCAGGCAGGAATAACAAAAGTGATTATACCAGAAAGAAATAAAAAAGATTTAATCGAAGTGCCAACTGAGATTAAGCAGGGAATTGAGGTTATTGCTGTTGCTCATGTTGAGGACGTTTTAAAGAACGCTCTTGAGCTCCAGGATCCAGAGAAGTTCATGCAAGTTGTAGCTCTTAAGGTGATCGACAATGAGCGCTCTGGAGGACTTGAGGTGGCCAATTAAACTCCTCTAATTAGGTTTATACACTTTACTTTAAAAGGGACTCATAAGAGTCCCTTTTTTATTTATCTCAGTAAAATATAAAGCATTTTTCTAAGGTAATTGACATCATTTCCAGCTGCTATATAAGTATAAATGAAAATCATGAAATCTAATCGAGGTATCAATTGAGCGATAAGGTCAAAGAAATTGAGCATGGCCCAATTACGACATTTATCGAAAATAAGCAGTTCTCTGAGGCCGCAGAGCTACTCAAAGAGTACCATAATGTCGATATTGCTCATACGATTGATCGTTATGAAGCAGAAGATATTTTTCAGCTCTTAAATGAATTTCCAATTGATGATCAGGCCGAGATCTTTAGTTATCTTCCGCATAATATGCAAATGGATCTGGCCGATGAGCTTTCAACAAAAACGTTGACGGCCGTTCTTAAAAATATGTCACCTGATGATCGGGCCGATTTTTTTAATCAGCTACCAGAGGGAAGACAAGAAAGTTTATTACCCATTTTGGCCAAGGCAGAAAGAGATGATATTAGAAGGCTGACATCTTATGAAGAGGGCAGTACGGGAGCTGTGATGACATCTGATTATGTCACACTTTCACCTGCTTTTACTTGCCGAGAGGCCTTGGCCAAACTAAGAGAGCAAGCAGAGGATAAAGAAACTATTTATAATAGTTATGTTGTGGATGAAAACAGGAGAGTTTTGGGTGTTATCTCTCTTCATGAAATCATTTTAGCTCCTCCCTATGCAAAGATTGAAGACTTGATGGGGACAAACGTGATCTCAGCGTACGCCTCAGACTCAAAAGAAGAAACAGTTCGCAAGATCGCTAAATACGACTTTTTGGCCATTCCGGTTTTAGACACTGAAAATCGGCTCGTTGGTATTGTGACTTACGATGATGCAATGGATGTTGCCGAAGAGGCAGCAACTGAAGACTTTCATAAAGGGGCAACAATTGGAAAAATGGTTGGTCGTGTTCGCGACGCTAGCCTTTTTCACTTATATAAAAATAGGATAGTCTGGCTTGTTCTTCTAGTCTTTGGAAATATTTTTTCAGGCGCTGGAATTGCCTTTTTTGAAGATGTCATTTCAGAACATATTGCGCTTGTCTTTTTTCTTCCTCTCTTGATCGACAGTGGAGGAAACGCTGGTTCTCAGTCGGCAACTCTTATGGTGCGTGCACTGGCAACGGGAGATGTCGTCATGAGAGATTGGGCCCGCTTGATCGGCCGAGAAGTAATCATTGCTTTTGGCCTTGGTTTGACTATGGCCATTGCCGTTTATGGAATCGGAGTTTACCGAGGTGGCTTTGATGTGGCGATGGTGATCTCTTTGACAATGGTTGTGATTGTAATGGTGGGAAGTTTAATTGGGATGTCACTTCCCTTTATTCTTAGTCGTTTGAATCTAGATCCTGCTGCGGCCTCAGCACCTCTTGTAACTTCTATGGCCGATATTTCAGGGGTTCTCATTTATTTTTCTCTCGCTAATTTCTTATTAAATATAGCTTAGTTTAGCTGAATTTTGGGTGCCTTCCATTGCTTTTAAATAGCGATTAAAAAAGAACTTTGAAATATGTTTTTGGCCTAAGTTTTTATAGATATTGGCCAGCATTCGCCATAATGGTGCTGAGTTTTTTGAAATCTTGGCGGCCTTATGCAAATAGCTGAGGGCACTTGGTAGTTCTCCAAGACAAACATGGGCCAAAGTCAGGTAGAGGTAATTTATTTCGAGATGCTTTAAGTGGACGTGCGTTTTTTGCGTCTTTTCAATACTTTCTGTGGACGTTTCCAGGGCATACTTTGCCAATCGAATCCATTTTCTTTGCGCCACTCTCTCTTCATTTAGAGCTTTTTCAAAGTAGATAACACCAAGTCCGGTTGAGGCCAATGAGTTTAAATTTTTTTGGTTGTGCTCAAGGGTCCAATGAAAATAATCCTGAACTTTATTAAAAGTTTTATCATTGGAAAGCCTTGCTCCGCCTTGGTCAAAGGCAATGACCATTGCGAGGCTTAGCGTCTCAGACGGACTCAAATAAGAAAGTGGAAGCTTTTCCCATCTGCGAGCAGTATGGGTGTCGATAGACTGAATCAGCTCAAATATCTTTTCACTCTCTTCTAATTTATAAATATGTTGGTCGATAAATTTTCGAATATGGTGAGCAAAGAATTTCTTGTAATGAACAGACTCATGCTTTCTCATCGACTTCTCCCTCATAGGCGTTAAGCACCAATGCTATTATCTCTATTTGAAAACTCAGATCAAATGCGTCATTGATAGCTTTTTTCTTTGCTTTAAGTAGCTGAAATTAAGAAGCCATGGCCGCAAAAATGGGCATTTTTTGATAACATTTTTAAATATTTTAAGCCTCTAATTGATTGACAGATGGAAGTGAATTCTCTATTCTTGCGTTCGTTCATCTTTGTCGGCTTTTGTGGTCATTTGAGGTCTATGAGAATAATGGGCGTATAGCTCAGTTGGTTAGAGCACTTGCCTTACAAGCAAGGGGTCATAAGTTCGAATCTTATTACGCCCACCATTTACTCTTGAGATCTGTCATTTAAGAGTCCTTGAAATTTTGTACAAAAGTTTTCAACAGCATCCTTGTACGGGAGCACTATCATGTCCGCACCCTTATCCACTAATTTTTTGGAGTGGCTGTCATAATGTACTGTTGCTACAATTTTCCCTTTGTATTGGGCCTCTCTTAAATAGCTAATAAAACTGGTATTGGTTGAGAGGTGAGTAATAGTGCTAATTACCGCCTTCGTATTTTTAAGTGGTAAATAATTAATTAGTTCAGGGTCTTCTATATCACCATAAAGGGCCATCTTTCCTTGGTCTTGTGCCTGATGAACAATTCCTGGATCGAAGTCCACACCTAAGACTTTGTGGCCTTGCTTTGTAAGGTGATCGATGATGTGTCTACCGTAACGGCCGATACCGATGACGATGATATCAAAATCAGCTTTTTTTCCAATATCTTGGGCATCTTGGCGCTGTCGGTTTTCACCTTTTTCAAAAATTTTGAGAAAGGGTGCGAGTCTTTCATAAAGTGGTGCTGAATAGAGGATCATATAGGTTGAAAGTGCAATAGTAATGAGCCCAACTAATGTCACGAGCCCGACCGCATTCTCATTGATATGGCCTAAACTGAGTCCCATCGCCGCAAATACGAGAGAGAACTCAGAGATTTGGGCGACTGTGAGCCCTGCTAAAAAACTTGTTCGCTTATTATAACCCATCGCTCCCATGATGATTAAAACGATAATTGGGTTTCCAATGAGAACAAAGAGAGAAAGAATGGCCGAATCGAGAAACTCTTGTCCAAGGTTCGCCATATCGAGTTGTGAGCCAAGGTGAATAAAGAAGAAGAAGAGAAGAAAGTCTCTCAATGAGGCCAGTCGCCCTGTGATGGCCTCGCGAAACTCACTCGAGGCCAAAGAAACCCCAGCAATAAAAGCCCCAATTTCTTTTCCTACACCAAGATATTCACTTAAGGCCGCAATAAAAACTGAAAAAGCGATCGTAAAGAGTATGAGTAGCTCTTGGTTGACTGCTATTTTGGGTAAGAGTCGAGGAAAAATAAAGCGGTCAAGTAGGGGAACCAGAAGCACTAATCCAATACTCTTCACTCCAAGCATGGCAAATTGAAAAGCTTGAGAGCCTTCTCCTCCCGCCTGCTGAAGGCCTAGTCCTGAGAGAATAATCATCATGATAATGACGACAATATCTTGAACAATGAGAAAGCCAATTGCAATTCTTCCATGTAAAGAATCAATCTCCTGCTTATCAGATAAGAGCTTGACGATGATAATGGTACTAGAAAAAGTTAAGGCAATAGCAATATAGAGGGCCGTGATAGGATCATAGCCAAGCAAGCGAGATATTCCAAAACCGACAAGGCTAGTAAACAGAACCTGTCCCAGCCCTGTCATTAGAGAGACTGTACCGAGAGTTTTTATCTCTTTAAAATCGAGCTTAAGTCCAACAACGAAAAGAAGTAATGTAATTCCAATCTCTGCAAGGAGGTGGATATTATTATAGGAAGTGATGACATCAACGCCTGAAGGACCTAGAAATATTCCGGCCGCAATAAAGGCAACGATTAGAGGTTGTTTAAGCCAGTGCCCAACTGTTCCAAAGAAGGCACCGGCGAGAAGAAGGATTGCAAATTCGTAGAAAATATTGTCGAAAAGCTCGCTTATAACAGTCAAGGTCAAATCCTTTTGATCATAATTTGAATTTGACTATATTATGTCGCTTCTCAGTCTTTTCGACAATTGCTAGAGAGAAGTTTTATTATTTTAAGTATTGAATACGATAATCCCGATCAACGCATACTTGTGTAAAGTTTAATATTCTTCTATTTACCAAATTA
>SKIL01000352.1 GCA_007116425.1 Bacteriovoracaceae bacterium
GACGATAAGAGTTTAGAGTTTTTTCAGCATTTTCAATTTTCCCAGCATCTAAATAGTAATTAAAAAGTCTTTGATAAATACGATTTGATTCATTTGTTCTTGGATTGGACCTCAAGTAGGCCAAATAAGCAGGCTCAATATATTGTTCAACAACGCTATCACTAACACCTGGAGAGCCCAATGCAGCGAGAAGCCCTTCGAGTGAGTGAGACATGATTTCTCTATCACCTGCACTTTGAGCTCCCTTATAGGCAAGATCATAAAGCCTTACGGCATCATTAAAATTATTTGTTGCAAACTGCGTTTCAGCCGCATGAAAGTTTGCTTTATAACTTTGAGACTCATCAAGCCTAGCAAACAATTGAAAATACTCCACAGCTAAACGACCCCTTCGCTGGCGATCATCATCATGTCTTTCAGTAGTACCTCGTGCGACTTGTTGCTGTAAGCGAGCTGACATATTTTGTACATGATATTTTAAATCTTCCGCTTGATGGCGTTGTAAATGACCTTGTTCGTAGAAATCGGCCAGTATCTTAGATGATGCCAAATGTCTTTCATAGTTTCCAAATCTTTCATATAGACTTAAAAGTTGAGAGTGAATTTGGATATTGTCCTCTCTCGTTCGATTGTGACCCAAGGCCTCCCTAAATGTTTTTTCTGCTGCAGCAAATTTCCCCTGACTCACAAGATAATTTCCAACACGAATTAAATTCGTGGCCATATCTCCACCACGTTGCTCATAAAACTGAACGGCCTGCTGAACATCACCAACTTCGGTATAAAAATAGGCAAGATCCCTTTCAACACTTTGACTCATGTCCACATATTTTGAATTACGACTTCTTTCGAGAACCTGCTTCATTAAATTAATCGCATCTTGCTGCCGACCGATTCTAAAGTATGACCAAGCTAAGTTAAAAGAGTCTTTTGTCCACCATTGATCATCAACCCGCCTAAGTGCTTGCTCATAGAGAGGTGCTGCTCTTCTAAAGTCCTGACGGTTGTAATAAATTTCTGCTAGTCCCAGCTGTGCCTTCGCCTGAACTTCACTGTTTCTAGGTGCTTCACGAACGGCCATATTAAAAAATCTTTCCGCTTCGTCTTCTCGCTGAAACTCTTTTGAGTTATAGGCCATAATATAATAGACCTCACCTTTTTGATCGAAGTTGGGAAATCTCTGTACGATATGCTGACAAGTTCTTTGCGCTTGAACAAAGTATTGATGAGACCTCTTGAAAAACTCCTGTCGATTCACTCTCTGTCTCTCTTCAACTGAAAGTCGAAGGTATCTATCGTTTTCAGCATCCTTAATATGTCGTGCCTTCTCAAGTAAAAGTTCGGCCATCCTTAAAAGTAACTCCGGATTTCGGTTTCCGGTGGTACGATTAAGACGTGTTACCTCATGGAGTTCTTGATCAATAATCCTTACAATTTCTTGTCTTCTTTCGATCCGATTGTTTGCATAGGCTTCTACAAACAACAGACTCACAAGAAATAAAGAGAGACAACATTTTAAAATTAATCTACTCATATTAATCCTAACTACCGACATTCAGACTGCAATGAAAAGACATAATCCCCGAGCTCATCGGCCCAGAACTCTCCATTAAACGTCCAAAAATATTGCTTACTACTTCGTCTTACATTCGAAATATCACCACGACTTCTTTCCTCTGTAATTGAGAAGTCGTAAAGTTCTGCCCTTCGACGTGAAAGTACCTCAAGTTTGATATAGCTCATATCAACAAGCGCTTTTTTAGCTTGTTGAGTATACATATCAAGGTTGGCCCTCACATATGCGCCGATGAGGTCTCTTTGTAAAAGAAGAGCATCTCTTAAATTGATTCCAAGTATTTGTCGAAACCTTTCATTCCTAATATTTTGAATTTGCTCAAGCTCAGACCTTCCCGCCTGAAATGATTCATACAGCTCTACAAAAGCAGGGTCTCTAACAATTGTACGAAGCATTCGATTTAAGACCTGGCCTCCACGCTGACGTCCCTCTAAAACTGATTGAGATAAAAGATAGAAGTATTTATAATCGCGGCCATGCTCATTTAGGAATCTTTGAATTTGCTCAGTTTCTCTTTCATAGTCATCATAGAAATCATCTGCCACTTTCTGAGCGTCTCCCCACAGGCACATTTCCAAATATGTTAAAGCATTAAGAACTTCAATTTCAGGATTAAAAATAAAATCTAAGATTGGGGCCTTATAGGTAACAAGCTTTCCGAGTGTTCGATTGTAATCTCTTTCGTAAAATGAAGACCAAGCCTCTTCAAAGAGAATTTCAGGCCAGATATAAGATGACTTATTTAGATCTAAGTAGGCCTGTGTTGCCTGAGAATAATTTCCTGCACCAAAATGGGCCCTTGGTATACCCACGATACAATTATCTCGATTGATATGAAGCTGTCTTTGTCGGTGATATTCATTTGACCTAGATATTTCACGGGTTGAACGTGCAATACACTCTCTATAAGCTTGGATCGCATTTCCGTAACGGCCTTGAATAGAGGCAATACTTCCCTCTAATAAAAGAGCAAAAGGTTTTACAGGGTGGGTCGAAGGAATCGTTCGATTCAATGCTTGTCTAGCACGATCATATTGTTGAGCACGAAAATATTTTTTTGCTAAAACATATTGTAAGGTTGGTGCAGCACTACGCTCCAAAAAGCGCTCTGGCATAACTTCAAATTGGCGAACACCAACTACAGAAACGACCTTATCGATAAGAAGATCAAGGTTTTGGTCTGTTCTTCCTTCATTACGCGTTAAATACTCCTTAATATAAGGAACGGCCGTAAAGTAAAGCTTTTGTTTTACGAGAATTTCAATGATTCCGGGATAATTTTGAGTTGTTCTATTATCAGTTCGTAGTAGTTCCCAAGCTCGATCGAGTTGAGCATGCGCTTGTGTACTAACAACTAAAAATCCTCCAACAAATATGAGAGATATTACTCTTGAAAGTCTTTTTTTCCAAATCCGCAATGTCATAAACATAAAAGACCTCTTAACTAGAAGTTATACCCAAGCATAAAAACCATGTCGAAATTGTTATACCAAGTATTTTCTGGGTTGGTTTCCTGAGGTGTTTCCGCCCGATAGTGAAGCGAAGTTAAGTCCACTCTTATACTCCAGCTATGGTTCACAAAAAACTTAACCCCAAGATTCCACATAAGTGCATTATGTGTTTCCGTCGTAGGGGCCGCTCCACCAAAGTTATCTCGGTATTCTATTTTATTATTTGTCTCTTCAACCTTGGCGTAACCGAACCCAAGGAACCAGTCAAAATAAAGAATTTTATTAAAGGTGTTAATTTTAGAATAAAAGGGAGACCAGACAACCATGCCTCCCATATAGTCATCAATAATTCTTCGGAAGGGTCTCGCACCACCTTGGTCCCGCACTAGTTGTCCAGTAGAGTTTTCTTCACCATCAGTCGTGGCATAAAGAAACTCTACGCCCCAGTCCTCAGTGAAAAAGTATCCAACTCTTGCCTGCAAGGTTTTGGCATCAACAAAGGCACCTGAGAGAGTTTTACCTCCTCCAACATAAGCGTGTAAACGTCCATCCTTTCGATACTTCCTGTTTTGTAAAACATAAACTTCTTTATCTGGATCAAGCCAAGAAAAGTTATAGACGTCTCCTCTAGAGGCCTCAACAGGTGTTGGAGAAATAATAAATGAAACAAATCCTAAAGCGATGATAGAAAGAAAAATCTTCATGACTGCGCATCCTGCTCAAATAAATTCCAAGGAAAGAGGCCTCATGCCTCCAATCTACCTTAATTATTACATATTTATTCTAGCACAAATCAAATTCTTCGCTCCACTCTCTGCTTAAAAGTGGCATAAATTTCCAAACATACAATAATCACAATGATTCTTATTAATTTGATCAGGTTTATTTACTTTGCCCCAGTAAGGTTTAAGAAAACTCACAAGACTACTATAGTCAACTTTTCTCATTTCAACAGACTCAGCATCAACGTAGACTAATGCCAAGTCGACAGATGCTGTTTTTTCAACTTTATTGGAATAAAACAAATAATAAGCATAGCAATACAGCTGAAACCAGTAGACATCCTGTGACTTCCCCTTCTTAACCTTACCCGTTTTAAAATCCCAAACCGCAGCATTTTGGCCTGTCTCCTCTTTAGGAAAAATAATTAAGTCAGGAATACCGCTTATCATATGACCAAACAGTGGAAATTTGACAGGAGTCTCACTGACAAGCTCAACACCTGTCAAGTCTTCAGTGTAGTGATTTTGAACTTGTTGTTTAATCCACTCTAATATTTTCAAAGATTCATCGAGCTGTAAGGTTCTAGGGAGGCGTAATCCTCGAATGAGAAACTTAGAAATTTCATCATGAATGATACTTCCCCGCTCATTCGCACTCAATTGTTCGTTCGCTTTAATTTGTAAGGCCTCAATTGATTCCATGTTCAAATCGTTGAGCGCCTTCTCTTCCCTCTCAAATTTTAAAACATCTTCTTCCGAATCAAAGTTGGCAACCTCACTCAACTTTAATTCAGAAATAAGGTTCATTTCCATCTCGGAGAATTTTAATATATTTTGAAAATAGAACTTACGGGGACATAGTGTAACACTTGCTAACCTTGTCACCGAGAGCTCTGGCAAGATCTTCAGTGACTCAGAAAAAGAGTTTGGCCGCAAGCTTATTCCCAATGAATCGCGATGAAACAGTGGCGGAATCAATAGAGAGTCTTCCCCCTCACTCAATTCTTCAACAGTATTAACGTCAGCTTTCCTGTCATGAATATCAACCACTTTTGTTTCAATGAGATAGGCAAAAGGTGAAGATTTTTCGAAGCGACGAAAGCCATTAATCCAACTGTCTTTATGTGATTTTACTCGCTCGCCATTTTCATAGATATCAACCCAATTAATACTTTGAATCGCTCTGGTACAAGCAACATAAAATAAACGCTTCAGTTCAGCAAAGTCTTTGAGCTCATCAATTCGCTTTTCAAGGTTCATTTGAGGTGTTTCATATCGAGTCAATTGAGCGGCTTCCATTTTCCACTTAAAACTCCCGGGTTCTTTTCCCATCGTGCTCCTATTACCAATAGGGTGACCATTAGAGTGGACACCCCCAAGAAAGATATGGTCGAACTGTAGCCCTTTAGAGGCGTGGGCCGTCATTATATAAACTTTTCCTCGACCATTGAGCTGGAACTCAACAGAGTAATTCGCCTCAGAGTACTCATCAATATTTTGCCAGCAGGTCTCAAGTTCTCCATGCGAAATTGAAACGATCGAATCGACCAAAGACTTATTATTAACGTGGTTTGAATTAGAGATTCCTAAATTAAACAAAAGCCGATCAAATGCCGGACCAACACCCCACTCCTTGACCTCAACAGAAAAACTATTCATAAACTCTTGTAAGTCGTTAAGTTTAGACTCGTAATCTGAATCTATTTTCAAACCAAAGACTTGTA
>SKIL01000306.1 GCA_007116425.1 Bacteriovoracaceae bacterium
GCCATAGATTCACAAATTTTCTCCATCTCGCTAAGAATATGAGAATTAATAAACAAGGTTACACCATTTTGTTTCAGGCCGTTAAGAATGCCTTTTAAGTCTTTGATCCCTAAAGGGTCGATCCCAGAAAAAGGCTCATCTAAAATCAATAGCTCTGGAGCCCCAATTAGAAGTGAGGCAATACCAACTCTTTGGAGTTGTCCTTTTGAGAGCTCCCTTACCTTTTTATGACGAAGCTCTAAGATCTTAACTTGTTTTAGAGCTGTCTCAATATCACCTTCTAATCGATCTTTTTCAACTCCTCTCATTTGAGCGTAAAACTCTAGAACCCCCTGAACTGTATAGAATTGATGAAAGCTAAACTTTTCAGGAAGGTAGGCCAATCGGCGTCGTGACAAATGACTTGATGTGGGCTCATTTAAAATACTAAGCTCACCACTATCACAACTAACAAGGCCTAAAAGACATTTTACAAAAGTCGTTTTTCCTGCACCGTTTGGTCCAAGAAGTGCATAGGCTTGCCCCTGTTGAACCTGAATGGAGAAATTATCAAGGGCCATTACAGACTTTGAGTAAATCTTTGTTAAGTTCTTTGCTTCAAGTGCATATACTGACACGGATAACCCCTATGGTACTAGTTTCTGTCTATCGAATTGATTGATCTAGGCTTTCGATCTTTTGTTACCGCAACATATGTAAAAATACCCTCGGTAACCTTAACTCTCTCACTCTCATATTGCCGAATCGCCCACACTTCAACCTTTGCAGAGACAGAAGTTTTCCCCTCTCTTTCAATCGAGGCATAGCAACAGATGACATCACCAACAAAAACCGGGCGAATAAACTTCATAGAATCAATAGCAATCGTCGCAACTCTTCCATTACATCGCTTTTGTGTAACAATTGCTCCCGCTATATCCATCTGGCTTAGAACCCAACCTCCGAAAACATCACCCGATGGATTTGCATCAACAGGAAATGCCTGAGTACGAAGTGTAAGCTCTCCAATTGGAACTTCACCATTAAAACTCTCTTTATCATGAGAAGTCGACATAAGTTTTCTCCAAAAAAATATAACCCTATAATCTAAATTATAGGGCCTTTTACTGGGCATTGCTAACGAGAATAAACCAACAAAAAAGATCAACTTTAATGATCAGATGTTTCTTCTAATAATGATTTTGCAGGAACACGTAAAACCTTATGCATTGCAAGCTGAGCGATTCCAAGACAAAGTAAAGAGATCACAATGAGGACAGCAAGTGGAGTCATAAGACTTAATGACCAGACACCATCAAAAAAGAAGTGGCCAATAATGAAGCTGATAAAGATTCCAAAAATTCCTCCAAGAAAAGCAGCAACCAGCCCAATAAAGAAAAACTCTCTTCTAAAAATTTGCTTTAAACGTTTATAGTCTAAACCTTGGGACTTGAGTAGAACAATATCTTTTCTTTTACTCTCCATTTGGTGCGTACAGATAGAGTAAAGAACAAGGCCCCCCACCATAAAGCTCAAAAAAGACATAAAGTATAATGCTTTTGCCATATGCTCCATTAACTCCATAACTCTTTGAACCAGCCTGGCCGTATCTATAACTGAAATTGTAGGAAAATCTCGAAACAAGCTCAATTGAAACTGATCCCTTTGATCGTCATTCATTTGAGCAAGGGCCGCCAAATAAGTCTTAGGTGCATCATCAATGAGACCCGGCTGAAATAAAATAAAGAAATTAGGTAAAAAGCTTGTCCACCTTACTCTTCTCAAACTCGTAACTCTGGCCTCAACAGGAAGTCCTAGCACATCAACTTCGATGATATCTCCAAGTTCAAGGCCCATTCTTTGAGCATATCTTTGCTCCAAAGAAACTTCAGCAATCTCATCTGAGCTCCAATCATAACGTCCTTCAAAAAGCTCACCTCGAACAATTTCCTCCGAAGGGTTTAATGACTCCCTGAAAGTTAAGTTTAGACCTCTATTTCTGAAACGTATTTCCTGTTCTTCTTCACGGGTTGACGCCCTCTCTCCTTGCCGACGATCATAGATTTCATTATTAACTTTCTGGAGTCTTCCTCTAACCATTGGAGAGAGGTCAATCAATCTTTGACCTTGCTGTGAAACAAACTGCTCAATCTCATCAACTTGCTCTTCTTGAATATCAAAGAGAAACAAAGCAGGACGCTCTGTATTTTCAGGGCCAAGTAACTCTTCCACTAAACCTTTTTGAATCATAGGAATAATATTTAATAGCAAAGAAGCCAAAAGAAGTGATAAAAAGGCAGTTGTGGTGGCAACTCTAAAACGAGAAGCATACAAGACGGCCATACGATTACAAAATGACATCGTAGAGGTGATTAAGCGAATTCGCTTTAAGACAAATAAACAGACAGGAAACATAAAAATAGGAACAGAGATAAAAACAAGGTAAAAAACACCTCCAACAATCCATGAGTTTGCTACATTTATTGATAAAAATAAGTAAAACACAAGCCATGGAACCCATAAGCTTAAGTAAGAGATATTTACTCGCGCCATTGCACTTTCTTGTAGACTATCTTGAATTAAGCTAAGAGGACGAACATCTTTAATCGGCCTCAGAAGAGGTATCGAGATTAACCAAACTCCGATTATACCAACTGCAAGAATTTTTAAAATGAGCGACCAAGAAAAACCTAAAGTAACTTCAAGATCGAGATTCAACCACTCAAAAACAAAGTGGGATATAATAGACAACAACGCCGTCCCCATAATGAGCCCAAGAGCTGACCCCATTAAAGCTAAAAGTGATAACTGCCAAAAATAAAGCTTATAAACTTGGTCACCCTTGAGCCCCAAAGAAAGGTAAATCGCCATACACCTTCTTTGTATCGATAAAAAACTTCGATACAAGTAAACAAGACCAACAGAAGCAAGAAATAAAGCAACCAAGGAGACTAAGCCTAAAAAATCACTTAAGTAGTCAAAAACCCTTCCCATCTGCTCACCTGAGCGCTCAGGGGTGACAACACTTAGTGCTGGTTCATTTAGTTTTTGTTCAATTGAGCTCAATTGCTGTGTTGATAATTGTCTAGAGTCATTCAAGAACTTAAAGTGATAAGAATACCAAACAACACTTCCAAGCTGAATAAGGTTAGCTCGTTCCAAAGCAGAGTGAGAAATAAAGACTCTTGGGGCCAAAGACATTCCCGCAAAGCCTTGTTGCGGGTCCTCGTCAATAATCCCTACCACTTCAAACTTTGCCTCTCCAATTTCGATATACTCACCAAGCTCAATCCCCATCTGAGTTCGCAGTTCAGGGTAAATCCACACAGCATCATCTCTTAGTGTATACTCACCCCGATCCGACTTAAATCGATCTTGAAAAGAATACTCTCCATAAAAAGGAAAACCATGCTCAAAGACTCTGACATGAACGAGTCTAGTTTGGTCAGAGTAGGCCATCATATTATAAACACCAATGCCACGCTTGGTTTCAACAGGACCAATATAAGAGTTTAATTGACGCTCAACCTCAGACAAAGCATCTTGATTTAACTCACGCCGTCCAGAAATTTCAAGGTCGGCACCGAGAAGTGTTAAGGACCGAGACTGAAAGGTATCCTGCATACCTCCTCTAAATCCTTCAACAGTAACTAACCCCATGAGGCCTAAGGCAAGATTAAAAGCAAAAATTAAGAAAAAACGATAATGGTTTCGAATTTCAAGCCAAGCTAATCGTGCTAACACAAGCGACCTCTATCCAACTCTAAAACTCGATCACACTGAGTTGCCAAAGACTTATCATGCGTCACGAGAACAAAAGTCTTTTTTGTTTCTTCAACTAAATTAAATATAAGATCCATGATCTCTCGACCAGTTGCTTCGTCCAGACT
Source organism: Bacteriovoracaceae bacterium (assembly GCA_007116425.1). Taxonomy (GTDB): domain Bacteria; phylum Bdellovibrionota; class Bacteriovoracia; order Bacteriovoracales; family Bacteriovoracaceae; genus SKIL01. The sequence goes on from SKIL01000306.1 coordinate 3,870, forward strand.
GCCACTTGGCTCATCTGCTAAAAGAATTTTAGGGTCTACAACCAAGGCCCTAGCAATCGCAACTCTCTGCTTCTCTCCTCCACTGAGCATAGATGGAAAGTGGTCTGCTCGGTTTTCAAGTCCAACTTGAGAAAGAATTCTTTTGGCCCGACTTAGGGCCATCTTAAAATCGCTCTCGACTTTGGAAATCTCCAAAGCTATGGCCACATTTTCAATTGCTGTCAAATGTGGAAGTAAATGAAAGTTTTGAAAAATGATTCCAATATTTTGTGCACGAAAATCAGTAAGGTCAGACTCACTCATCTGACCATCAGGCGAAAATAGAACTTTATCATTTACAATTAAAAAGCCTTGATTTGGACGATCAAGACCACCAATCAAAGACAACAGAGTCGACTTCCCACTACCTGAGCGACCTAAAATAGCAACTTTCTCAGAGGGTTGAATCTCGAGGCTTAAATCGTCTAAAACCTTTATTTCTTGTGCCGCATTTGAATAACTTTTAGAAAGATTTTTAACTTGAATCATATTAATCTCGATTTACTCAGTTGTGATACCAAGCAATGGGTTTAAAAATTTTTGAACATTTTTTTTCATCAACTCATGACCCTTTTCATTTGGGTGAATGCCATCGGGTAGATTGTATTTTTCTTCTGCTGCCACTCCTTCCAAAAGAAATGGAATAAAATATACAGCATGCTTCTTAGCTAAATTTGAAAACATTTTTTCAAATTCTTCAGTATACTCACGCCCATAATTAGGGGGCATAAGCATCCCAGCAAGAACGACAGTAATATCTCGAGACAGGGCCCACTCAATGGCCTCCTCTAAATTTTTTTGAGTACTTTGGACACTAAGCCCCCGAAGGCCGTCATTTGCACCCAGGGCGAGAACTAAATGAGTTGGAGATACTCTTTCAAACCATCGTAAACGAGACATTGCACTTGAGGTCGTTGAACCGGAGACACTTCCGTTAAAAACTTGAATATTTCGACCTTCAGACTCCCACTTTTTCTCTAAAAGTGAAACATAGGTTTTATCTTCATCAATCCCATAACCCTCAGTCAAAGAGTCTCCTAAAAACAAAATTCGGTACTGATCTTGAGAGATATCAGTACCTGAAAAAGCTGTAAGGCTATAAAAAAAGAGAAACGAAATTATTAATTTCAAAAAAAATTTCATTAAAATCCCCACGTGTCGCACCGCAAAAAAGAACGTTAACTACAAGTTTATAGCATATCAATTCAAAGAAGCCTTTCCAAGATAAGGTCCATCAAAAAATATCATTTTCAAGCCTTGTCAAAGATATTAATCCTTGAAAAACCTAAAGTTAATGCGTGATATTTTATATTCTAATAGTCGAGCTCTTCTAGAATAATCAGCGTTCCTAATACTTGGGTCATAAAGAAGCAGATCCAACTCCTTTAAAGCATCGAATAAATACTCTTTATCCTCAACATGTCCTTTGGCCTTATCAAAAAACTCCATGGGAGATAGGTTTGTTGTACTTGTTGAACAAGTTGAGTCAAAGCGATATAAGAGATTTTGATATGCTACAAGAAGTTTTAATGAAGGAGACTTTGATTCGCCAAA
>SKIL01000334.1 GCA_007116425.1 Bacteriovoracaceae bacterium
CATTTTTAAAAAAATTCAAAACTCATTCCTTCAGTGACAATGAAAAACAAAAATTTCAATATGTTATAAGAGCTTAACAAAAAATCGGGTGAGAGACAAAAAGGTGTGTAATATCTCCCAAGTCTTGTTTTTCACCAAAACTTGGGAGAAGAAACTAAGTTTGTTGATTAAAAGAGGCTTTTTGGGTCCATATTTTGCAGGTTTTGCTTTACCGCCTCTAGGAAGCGACCTCCGAGCTCACCATCAACAAGTCGATGATCATAAGTGTGCGTTCCGTACATCATATGTCTTACAGCAATAGCATCATCTGCAGTAATAACTGGACGCTTCTTAATCACGCCAGCTGCAAAAATCCCAACTTGAGGTTGAAGAATCACAGGTGTGGCCATCAATGTGCCAAATGAGCCGACATTAGTAAATGTGAAAGTTCCACCAGAAAGCTCTTCCATCGAAAGCTTTTTATTTCTGGCCTTTGTCGCCAATTCATTAATTTTGCGAGCAATACCAGTAATATTAAGACTGTCAGCATTTCGAATCACAGGAACGACAAGTCCCATTCCAGGAACGGCCACGGCACATCCGAGATTAATATCTTTTTTGACAATAATATTATCACCATCAATTGAGGCATTAACCATTGGGTACTCTTTAAGAGCTTGAACGAGGGCGTAGAGAATAAAGTGAGTATAAGTTAAGCTAAAACCTTCTTGCTTTTTAAACTCATGCTTAAAACCTTCTCTAAAGCGAACTAAGTTTGTGAGATCAATTTCATCAATTGAATTCACATGTGGAGAAACCTTCTTACTCTCAACCATGTTTCGAGCAATTGCTTTACGCATATTATCCATTGGAATGGTTTCAATTCTTTCACCGGTAGCAGTCACACTGGCAACTCCTCCAGTTGGAACACTGGCCGCAGGTGCAGGAGATGAAGCCGCTGAAGATGTTGAGCTACTCGCACTTTGGGCAGGAGCACCTGAACGATTTTCAAGATAGTTCATAAAGTCTTCTTTATTCACTCGTCCGCCAGCGCCAGAACCTTGAATACTTTCAAGTTCGCTAAGCTCTACCCCGTGCTTCTTGGCCAAGTTTTTTACTAATGGAGTATAAAATCTTCGAGTTGAACCTGAGGACTGAGAAGTTTCGGGAGCAGACTCTTGGGCCGCAGCAGGAGCTGGAGCTTCTTCTTTTTTCGGAGCAGAAGCCGCAGGCCCTTCCTTTTTTTCAGCAGGAGCAGAGTCAGAGCTGCTTCCACCAGAAAAAGGAACTGAAAGATCATCTTCGATCACGGCAATTTTAATACCAACGTCTATCGTATCACCTTCAGGGAAAAGAACTTCTTCAACTCTTCCCTTAAAAGGACTAGGAATTTCTGACTCTACTTTGTCTGTCGAAATTTCAAGTAAAATTTCATCAATCTCAACCTCGTCACCAGGTTGCTTATGCCACTTTGTAATCGTTCCGTTAGTGATCGACTCTCCCATTTGAGGCATCACAATATCACGCTTGGCCATTTGTATTCTCCTTAAAAAATTTCCTAAAATTAAAAATTAAGCGCACGTCCCTTGGCGGCCATTACCGACTCGGCCAAAAACTCCCCAAGTGTTGGGTGAGGGTGAACGGTTGCAAACATCTCTTCATCAATTCCTTCCATTTGTCTGAAAAGAACATATTCATGAATCAGCTCTGTCGCTTGAGTTCCCACAATATGGGCGCCAAGCATTTCACCGTCTTCGCCCATCAAAGTTTTGACAAAGCCGACTGATTCATTGGATGCGACGGCCTTACCGTTGGCCATAAATGGTAACTTACCAACAGTGAATTTCACACCTTGTTCTTTCAGTTCTTTTTCAGTGTAACCTACTGAGGCCACTTGAGGCTGACAATAGGTACAACCTGGAATATTTCGCTTATCAATTGCATGTGGCTTTTGACCCGAAATATGCTCGGCCGCAACGACACCCTCGTGAGAAGCAGCATGGGCCAAAAGAGGTGGTCCGGCCACATCGCCAATGGCGTAAATATTTGAGATATTAGTCTGGTACATATCGTTGACTTTGACAAAGCCTCGCTCAACTTCAACACCAACTTTTTCAAGTCCAATATTATCTACGTTTCCAGTCATTCCAACTGCAATTAAGCACATGTCGTATTTATACTCGACAGGTTTACCTTTTTCGACGGCCGTAATGGTAACATCATTACCGTTATTTTTAGTTTTGACACTCTCCACGCCTAAAGACATTTTGATGCCATACTTTTTGTAGGCCTTCTGAAGTTCTTTTGAAGATTCTTCATCTTCAATCGGAAGAAGTCTGTCTTGCATTTCGAAAATATGCACATCAACACCAAAAGCATTCCAGAAATAAGCGAACTCCACCCCAATAGCACCAGCACCTACGATACCGATACTTTTAGGTAGTTTCTCCATCTTAATCGCTTCCCAAGCTCCGATTAATCGCTTTCCATCGTGCTCAAGACCTGGAAATGAGCGATAGTGCGCACCAGTGGCGACAATAATACTTGAGGCCTTCACCTCTTGCACGCTGCCTTTCGGATCTTTTACTTCAATCGTATTTTTATTTTTTAAGCGGCCAAATCCATTGATGACTTCAATTTTATTTTTTTTCATCAGATAAGAGACACCTTTAGATATCTTGTCTGCAATCTGATTGGCCCGCTTAACCGCTTGAGATCCATCTAAACCTTTAAGGTCAACATTAATCCCCAAGTCCTTAAGGTCTGAGACCTCATGAACGGCATGGGCAGACTTCAATACGGCCTTAGTTGGAATACATCCACGGTTTAAACAAACACCACCCAGTTTATCCATTTCAATCAGGGCGACTTTTTTTCCCAACTGAGAGGCACGAATTGCGGCCACATATCCACCAGGCCCGCCACCTAAAACAACTACATCAAAACTTTTCATCTTGTATCAATCCTTATATGGTTTGGCCGACTAGACAGGTAAAGCACCTGCAAAAATTCTCGACCGAGAAGGTTGAAGTTTTTGAAATTTAAAACTTTTTAAATTCGAGACCACCTAATGTCAACAAAACCAAAGTTTGCCAGGGCGCTGCCCATGGAAGATTTTCCCTTTTCAGAAGCAGAGCTAGCTGCACTGCACAAGACTTTTCCTCATGGTGTCATTGCTCTAGACCTCGAAACAACCGGACTCTCGCCATTAACTGATCGCATTATTGAAATCGGAGCGGTGAAAATTGTCCCACATTCTTCCAATTCTGACTCAAATAAAAAAGTAGATAAAAAGTCTACTCTAAATAATTTTCAAGTAGAAGTTTTCGATGAATTAATTGACCCCAGAATTCCGATCCCGCAAATTACGACGCGCATCCATGGCATTGATGACACCATGATTATCGACCGGCCAACCATTGATGAAATTCTTCCCGAATTTTTAGACTTTATGGATGGCCTTCCCATCGTTGCTCATAACGCACTTTTTGATATTGGTTTTCTGGTTTTTAATATTCATCACCTAGAAAACTTGAACTCTTCATTTCCAAACAATGAAGTCTTTTGCTCATGCCGACTCTCCCGTTCTGTTTTTAAAGAGTTTAATGGACACGGCCTTGCAAAAGTTACAGAATCACTTAATATCCAACTCGATAATCACCACAGGGCCTATGATGATGCTCTTGCCTGCTTAAAAGTATTTGGTCAGGCCCTAATAAAACAGTCACATGAACAACATTATTTAAGTTCAAAACTTTTTCATCTGGGTGATTTTGAAGCACAAAAAGATTTTGATATTCCGGAGCATATTGTCGGATTACGCGATTTTATTCCGGAGCAAATTCCCGTGATGATCAAATATAAAGGTGGAAGCTATGGAAAAGATTTTCGCCCCATTCGGGCCATCTCCATGCTTCCCATGCCGTCAGGGAGTATTCTTTATGCTCACTGTTTACTCAGTGACCTTTACAAGTCCTTTGCGCTTAAGAAAATAAAAGGCTATAGAGAGATGACAAAAAAAGAACTCGAAGAGTTTAAAGAAAAACTGAATACCTAAGAGCTAATTATGCAATGGCTTAAAGATCAGCCTTGGGGCTATCGTCTACAACAACTTTTTATTCTTATCGCTCACCTCCTCTTGCTTTGGTGGATGCTCTACACACTTGGTGAATCAGGGACAATGCCAACAGTCCATGTGCTGTTCCACTTTACGGGGATGGCCCTTTACGGAGCACTCCTCATTCGAGGCACTGCATTTTGGGCCCAATACCACCACAAAAAAGAACTTGAAGAAGATGGACCCGAAGAATAGGCCAGAGCTTCCCTTATCTGAAAGTTGGAACGATGAAATACGTTCAGCGATTCGCTGTTCAAAAGAGCTTCTTTCCTTTTTAAGCGATGACTACTCTGAACTTCAAACAGCTCACTCAAAAAACTTTCCACTCTTCATTCCACTTAAACTTGCGATGCTTATTAAAAATAAAGGTCCGCAAAGTGCTTTGTGGAGACAGTTTGTTCCTCACTCAATAGAGGACGCTCCATCTAATGGCCAAGATAGCTACACTGACCCTATCGGTGACCAAGTACATATGCAGCAGGGACAGCTTATTCATCGCTATCGCAACCGCGCCCTTTTTCTTCCAACGTCTAAATGCCCAGTTATATGTCGTTATTGTTTTAGAAAAAATGAATTATACGATCCAAAACTTGAGCTGCTTAAGCCCAATTTTAAACTAACAAAAAATTATATTCTTGAGCATCCAGAGATTGAAGAAATTATTTTTAGCGGAGGAGATCCGCTGATGCTTTCGAATTCAAAAATAAATTTTTACGCACAAGAGTTTCACACTCTTGATATAAATTTTCTGCGCTTTCATACTCGCTTCCCAATTATAATCCCAAGTCGCATAGACTCTCAGTTTTGCCTACTCATGGAAAAACTCGAAAGCAAGTATAAGCGAGTAAGCCTTGCGATCCATGTAAATCATATTGAAGAACTTGATCGAAAGGATGTACTGGATGCGATAAAGAGGTTGAAAAAGACTGGAATCCAACTACTTTCCCAGACTGTTCTACTCAATGGAATTAATGACTGTCCACAAAGCTTGAAAACACTATTTTTGAAACTAGGAGAAATCGGAATCACTCCCTATTACTTGCACCATCCAGATAAAGTTTCTGGAGGAGAGCATTTTCTCCTTTCAATCGAGCGCGGTAGAAATATTTATCAACAATTACAAGGCGAGCTTCCAGGGTGGTGTCTTCCAAAATATATTCTCGATATTCCCCACGGACATGGGAAGGTTCAAATCCACAATAGTGAGAATCTTGCATTTTCAGGCGAAGTACTTGACCGAAAACTTCAACCACACTCATACAATGAAATAATGCCTAACTTTTCGCCAAACTGAATCTAAGATATCCTAGAACAAGCGAAAAATCTGATTATTAAAGATAGGTTTCATATTTTTGAGAAAGCAAATCCAATTAGACAATCCTAAGCACAAAGAATTTTTGGCCCAATACTTTGGACAAGTTGAGACGACAATTATTGATCCAAGTAAAAAATTTCGAGCGGCAATAAAAAAAGTTTTACTTGATCTTGGTCAACCTCCTAAGAATATTCATTTTGTGGATAATCTTAAAGACGCAAAAACATGTATTAACTTAAATCAAGCCGATTATCTTTTTACAACCTATAAAATACCTTCTGGTGACGAAGAAAACCCAGAAGAAGTTATTTGCGATCAGCTCATTTCTCCCCATCGAGAACACTATCCAGATATTAAGCGTTCCGCCTTTTATATTGTGACTCCCGATAAGTTTATTCACTACACTAGCTCTCTTTATTTGAGTCACCATCTTGACGACTACTTCGATACTCCTTTGTCGAGCGCCACGCTTCAATCAGCAATTTTAAGCAGTTTAAGTAGAAAGCTTTTATCGACAAAGTACGAGTCGCAAATTGACCTCGGTCGAAAGCTTTTCAACCTTGGACAATTTTCTTCGTCAATTGATATTTTCAAAAATGCGCTCCCCTTGATCCCCAATCCTTCAGAGGCCCACGCGTGGATTGGAAAAGCTTATGATGGACTCGAGCAAGAGGCCAAAGCAGTTGAGCATTATCAAAAGGCCCTTTACTTTCAAAAAGATAACTACACCAGTTTGGTTCGTATTCTCGATTATCATATTGAAAAACAAAACTGGGAAGAAGCGACAGATTACTTAGAGCGAATACAAGTAAACTATCCTTTCGCTCCAGACCTCGTGGCAAAAATGATGGTTGTTCTTTTAAGAACCCAGAAATACGAGCAGATATATGAGCTTGCAATGAATTTTTCTCGCTTGGAAGCTAAGGATTTAAAAATTCAACAACATGTTGCCGCTGGCCTTGTGATGAGTGGAAGGCATTTCTCTAAAAGGTCTCAGGTCAACCCCATAGAAAGAGAAACTGCCAAAAAAATTCTTCTAAAAGCTGCTGAGCTTTCTCAGGCAAAAGTTGAGGTTATTAAAAACGTCTGCCTCGGTTTACTTGAAGCTGATTTTTTTGATGAGGGTTACAACCTGCTCGGTGAATATATGGAGAAGGCCTCATCCAGAGAACAAGAGAATAGGCTCAAAGCAATGGAACTCGAGTTTTTATTCAAGGCCAGACGCTTCACTCACGCAATGAAGATGGGGCTTGATCTGATGAAGAAGGCCGGCCAAAGTTTTGATATCTATGATTATTCACTTCGCTCTGCCATCGAGCTTAAAAGAGGTATTTCAACCATTGAAGATATTGCCGAAATGGCCTGCAAGGCGTTTCCAGATAAAAGCTCATACTTTCTTCACCAAGTTGAATCCTACAAAGCTAAAAAAGACTAATTTCTCTTGATAAACACTCTCTAGACTTGTTACTTAATAGAAAGTTTTTAACTTAAGGAACACTTATGCGACTCGGCCAACTCTACAGCTTTCACTTTCTTTATATTGCGCTCTTTCTTTTGCTTTTAGGCCCTTTTCAACTATATGCAAGTGAGAGTGAATGCGCTGATGAGCAGGTTTATTTCGAAAAGAAAAGCTTATGCGTCAAACTCAATTGGATTGAAGGTCCAATATTGAATCCTCGTCGAGTCTTTGGGCCATCAAGCTTCACGCTTGAATTTAGCCCTATTGGCCAAGATTCAGAAAAAAAGAAACCTGTCGAGTTTGAAGGACCCTTCTTTTATTTATGGATGAAAATGCCAGGGGCCCATGAACATGGGGCACGGCCTGTAAAGTTTGAAAAAGCAGGGCCAAACAAATATCAGATTAACAATGCTGTTATGAGCCAAATGCCCGGTCAATGGTTTATCCGTCTGAAACTAGAGCACTCTCACCCACACGATCAGAGAAAGGATTACGACCTTGAAGTACCATTGACTGAATGGAGTATGCAGTAATTGATTGACAATTACTCACCACTGGGATTATTCTGCTCGACGATCTAAGGCAATCAAAAAAGCGCGCGTAGCTCAGTTGGTAGAGCGGTTGCTTGCCATGCAACAGGTCGCCCGTTCGAATCGGGTCGCGCGCTCCACTTAAAACTTATCGCAACATTTTAATTCCTTCGCTGACATGCTCATCCCGCAACTTTTTAACGATGTATACCTGACACCAACCTGCCGTCATTTCAATACCTTACACCTCTAAAAAGTATTAAAGTTTGACACATTTACAGAATGTGTTAATCTGTAAATATGATAAAGTCCATTAATGGGAAGATAACTAAAGAAAATATAAATAAAGGAAGTTCAAAAAAGTTTCCTGAAAAACTTAACAAAAGAGCAACGTTCTTATTGATGGCCTTAAGTGATGTAACTGGTATTGATGACTTAAAAAAAATTTGTGAACCTCCCTCTCTAAAACTACATAAGTTAAAGGGAAACATGAAAGAATACTGGTCAATAACAATTGAAAAACCTTGGTGCATAATTTTTAAATATACTAAAGGTGAATTCATAGATGTTGAAATAGGAGATTACCATGATTGAAATAAAACATAGATACTCGGCCGGAGAATTTCTCAAGACAATGATTCTTGATGAGCGCGGTCTTACTCAAAAATGGTTGGCCAACGAAATTGGTTGTGCCGAAAGAAAAATCTCTGAAATTTGTAATAACAAACGTGGAATGAGTGCTAAGTTTGCACTAGACCTTGAAAGAGTATTTGGTATTAGTGCTGAGTTTTGGGTAACGATGCAAGCTAAATGGGAGCTAAAAAAAGCTCGCGCTCTAGCAGCTTGATCTCACATGCAAGAGATTGAAGAAAAAATCTTGGACGATCTGCTCATATCAATCAGGCTTAACTTCTAGATGAATTTAATAGAAAATGTGATTTAGTTGGTAGACCGCCGCGTTGCCTTGCAACAGGTCGCCCGTTCGAATCGGGTCGCGCGCTCCATTTTCATTCATTTTTTTACTTAAGGCCTATTTTTTTTCGCTTTTTCTGGTTAATCGCAACCTCTTCTAAGTTATCTAACCTCTCAAAAACCACCCTAAAAACTTCTAAATCTCGTAAACACCCTCATGATACCAATATTCACATCGATTGCGACTTCAGACTTCAGAACACTAGATAGCATTGCCACTCCATTCTCAGTAAAAACAAATGGTTGGTAAACAAGGTTTTATAGGACTTCTAGATGATTTCAATCTCTCTTGTGACATAAGTTTAGATCAAGTCTTAATCCTCAATCAACCCTGGAAGTTAAAAAAGCGCCCCTCTCTTTTTCAATCAAGCTCTGGCCCATTCTTATCTTTACAAGAGGTTTGCAATTGGTATGAAACACACGATTATCCATTCTTCAAAAAAGAGTAATCTTGAAAGACGAAGGATAAATTTAGAAGCTAATCTCTACGAAATGTTGTTTCCCATCATTGTTCATTTCGATCCATTCGCCTGATTTATGTCTTAGTGAAGAATCACCTCGTTTTAAAGTGATTTCATAGCGACTCATGCCAAAATAGTAAACGATACTAAAGCAATCCCAATCTCTGGGAACTTTGGGATCGACTCTGAACTTATTTACACTGATTTCAAAACCTAGAATCGACTCTAAGGCCGATCGATACATCCAGCTGGCCGCCCCTGTATACCAAGTCCAGCCACCTCGCCCAATATGGGGATGAAGTCCATAAACATCTGCTGCCATAACATAGGGCTCTGCCTTATATTTTGACATACTCTCAAAGTTTTCAGAGTGATTTATAGGATTTAATAAATGATAAAGTTGTGTGGCCCTCTCCCCATCTCCTAACTGAGCATAGGCCATCATGGCCCAAACCGCCGCATGAGTGTATTGTCCCCCATTTTCTCTCACCCCTGGAACATAACCCTTAATATAGCCAGGATCAGAAAGTGTCTTATCAAATGGCGGGGTAAAAAGCTTAACCAGCTTATCATCCCATTGAATTAAACGTTCATCGACGGCGTCCATTGCTTTCTCTGCTCGATCTCTTTCACCAGCACCAGAAATCACCGACCATGACTGAGAAATGGAATCGATCTGACACTCTTCATTAAAAATAGAACCCAAAGGAGTTCCATCGTCAAAGTAGGCCCTCCTATACCAATGCCCATCCCATGCATTTAGTTCAATTGCCTCTTTTAAATCCTTTAGATGTTGTGAATAAGCTTTCTCTCTTTTTTGGTCTTTAAAGCGTTTACATAGTGGCAAAAAATCACTTAAGGTGAGGTGTAAAAACCAAGCGACCCAAACACTTTCACCTTTTCCTTCATGCCCAACTCTATTCATTCCATCATTCCAGTCACCGCATCCGATAAGCGGGAGACCGTGAGCTCCCACTTTTAAACTACGATCCAGTGCTCGAGAGCAATGCTCAAAAAGTGTTCCCTTTTCTTCCGAAGGGTCTGGATGAATGTAAGCATCTTCCTGATCTGGCGCGAGTTCAGATGCTTCGATGAAAGGAATTTCTTCATTTAAAATGGAGTAATCTCCAGTAAACTTTACATAAAAATTTACAACAAAAGGAAGCCAGATGAGATCATCAGAAAAATGGGTCCTCACACCTCTTCCTGTTGGTGGGTGCCACCAGTGTTGAACATCCCCCTCCTTAAACTGTCTCGCAGCATGCCTGAGAATTTGAGAGCGAGTAATTTCGGGTTTAAAATACACCATGGCCATAGCGTCTTGCAGTTGATCGCGAAATCCATAGGCCCCACCCGATTGATAAAAAGCAGTACGTGCCCAAATACGACACGAAAGAACTTGATAAGGAAGCCAGTCGTTGACGAGTCGATTCATAGACTCATCAGGTGTCTTAATTTGAACTCGATTGAGTAATTTATCCCAATAATCGAGAACTTTTTCATAGGACTCTTTAACTGCTTCCAATTTTCTATATTTTTCCACGAGCTCTCGCGCTCGTCCCTTATTTTCACATTGACCCAAGAGGATGATGATCGTTTTCTCTTCATTTTCTTCTAATCTAAACTTTGAAAAGGATGCTGCACACGGGTCAAGGCCCGCACCAAAAGTATTTGAAAGTCCAACTCTCTTAAGCGCCGCAGGGTCTTCCATATCTCCGTTGCGTCCTAAGAACTCGCGGCGATCACAGGTGAAACTTTGAGCTTGTACATCTGAAAAACAGACGACAGAACTAAAAGAAACTCTTGCAGCAAATTCATTATTATAGGGACTACGGGCAAATACAGTATTTAAGCTAGAGTCATACTCGGTAATAACGTGGGCCGCAGAAGTTTCTCTATGAACGCCAAGAACCCATTCCACATAATGAGTGACAGAAAGGAGTCTATCAGATGTACTCAAATTTTTGAGTTTAAGCTTTGAGATTTTCACTTCCGCATCAATGGGAACAAACATTTCAAGGGTTTGTTCAATATCATGAGAAGAATGCTCAAAAGTAGAATAACCTTGTCCATGTCGAATAAGGTAAGGTGCCTCTTCTCTAATAGGAAGAGGTGTTGGAGTCCAATACTCGCCAGTTTGTTCATCCCTTATATAGATGATTTCGCCTGAGGGATCGCATACGGGATCATTTGACCAGGGTGTTATTCGATTTTCACGACTATTTAAAGACCATGTATGGCATGCCCCCGAATCTGAGATCGTAAAACCAAAGTCGAGAGAATTGGCAATAACATTAATCCATGGAGTAGGTGTCCATGAGTTATTTTCCAGAGCAATAATATATTCTCGTGAATCAGTAGAGAAGCCTCCAATACCATTGAAAAAATCAAGCTCTGGTCTCAAGTTTTGTGAGGATCGATACATCGGAACTTCTTTTTCAGCAATAAGACGTGACGGCATCTCTACTCTTGCCTTTCGCCTTTTTAACTGCTCCTCCAGATACCCAAGCTCCCCTTTAAATATAACTCGTGCCACTGAACGCAGGAGAATAATATCTTCTTTTGGCATCAGATCACAGCGAAGTAAAAAGACTCCTCCGTGCTTGTTTAAAAGCCCCTGACATCCACTTATGCGAACCTGGCGCTGCAACTCATCTTGAAGGGATTGCAAATAACTTGATGAGTTTTGATTTAAAACAACAAGGTCTATCTTAAGCCCCTTAAGACGCATATACTCGTGAGCATGCAGTAAGTCTTTTATCAGCGAAACATCTTTTTCATTATTAATTTCGACAAAAACTATTGGAGTATCTCCACTAATCCCATAAGGCCATAGGCCCACTTGAGTTCGAGTGTTTTGTGATAAAATTTCCGAGCTAGGTCTTAAAGATGCATCTAAATAAAGAACTCGACCTGCAAGCTTTTGATAAACATGAGCTTTCAAATTATTGATCTTCAAATGACGAAGTTGAATTTGAGCTTGAGTCCAGGCCATTTCGGACTCGCGCTGAAAAGTATGGTAGTCCGAATACTTCTCAATAAGTTCAAGGGCCTCTGCTTTAGACTCAACCATTCCAGTAGAAAATATAATCTGAATAGTTTCTCCTGCAGCAAGATTAACTTTCTTTCGAAGAGAGAAAACGGGGTCAAGAACAGCGCCCACGGTATTTGTTAAAGATTCATCCTTTTCAATAGTAACTGGATTCCTAGAGGTACGCCCTCTCCCAATAAAGGCAGACCTATCGGTCTCGAATTCTACGGGGTATTGAAAAGACGTATCCGCACAAATTGAATGAAAGGCCCAAAACATTTTCTCGTGATTCGAACGTCGGCGGCGTGATGCAAGCAAGGATTTTTTATTTGGACCGACCTCTGTTTGGACAAAAAGCTTGCTAAAGGCCGGATGAGCACTGTCATGCTCTATTCTCGCTAAGGCGACCTCCATAAAGCTTGTGACTTTTAGTTCCTGAGTTTCATCTGTCTCATTTACAAGAGTTATTTTTCTAAGCTCCACATTATCTTCTGGGGAGATAATAATTTCAGTCTTGGTAAGTATGTTCTTATCGTTTCTCCAAAACTTCACACGGTCTGCCGAAAAGACTGATCCAAATCTATTAGAATCTTCACCAACGGGGCGATAAGTTGTAGACCAATAATCAGAGGTCTTTAAGTTTTGAATATAATAGTATTGCCCCCAATTGTCTCTCGTTGCATCTTCTCTCCATCTACTTACAGAGACATCATTACAGCGTGAAAATCCAGAGCCAGCTGAAGTCATTAAGACGGAGTAGTTTCCATTGGAAAGGATTTGAGTCCGAGGAAGTGATAAATTCACATCATAGTATTCCCGAGGATAGAAGTTCTTAGCAGAGTGAAGAAATCCGCTGTGTTCGACTTCCTCCTCTCTCAGGAGTGAGTATTCTAAATTATTTGGCATTCTTTCCTGTAGTAATAACTCTGTTGCCATTACAACTGTTTCACGATGGAAGCGTTCTTGCATAATACTCTTGTGGATAAGGTTATTAAGTGAAATAAGACTCATCCCCTGATGATGGGCCATATAAGAATGAATAATCGCGAAATTGTTTTTATCCGGTAGACGCTCAACAGTGTAATCAATAGACTCATAAAAACCATAATCGGACAAAGCCCCAAGCCCTCGCATTTTTCGCAGATTTTTTAGGGCCTCTTTGGGAGCAATCATTGCTGCCAACATCGTCGAATATGGAGAAATAACAAGCTCATTACTTAGGCCACGTTTTAGACCTAAGCCGGGAACACCAAAAGGCCCATACTGATAATTCATCTGAAGGTCTCGGGCATTATATCCAGACTCTGAAACGCCCCAAGGAACACTTTTTTCCCGCCCATATTCGATTTGTCTTCTTACAATCGAGTCATAGGATTGATCCAAAAGAGTTTCATCATATCTTTTCATAATAAGAATGGGCATCAGGTACTCAAACATTGAGGCCGACCAAGAGATAAGAGCATGTACTCCCTTTACAGAGGCCATCTGTCTTCCGAGTCGAAACCAGTGCTCAAGAGGAACATCGCCCTTGGCAATAGCGACAAAGCTAGTCAGTCGAGACTCCGATGCCAACAGATCGTAAAAAGAGCTATCAAATTCATTGTCTTCGACCTTAAAACCGATTGAAAAAAGTTTTCTTTTATCATTAAAAAGAAAACGAAAATCCATCTCCTCAATGATTCGGTCGCAATCGTGGAGCAGCTCATGCCTAGGGACATTTAAATCGCGACCGTCTTTAGATATATCCCTTTGAAACTCCTTTATCTGGTTTAAAAGTCTTTTCGCCCAACTCAAAGACTTATAAACACTTTCACTTTCAGGTAGCTCCCCAAGATTTTTTTTAATAGTAGAAGCACCTTGAAATAAGACGGTGAGAGCATCAGACCACTCCCCCTCACCGACAACATTCAAGTTTTGGACTTGATTGGTCATATCATGCAATATCTTTAAAAGTTCATCATCCTTTTTATCGACATTCGAAAAGTCCAACTTGTAAATTTTTTCTGCCAAAACAAAAACTGTATCCTCCAGACCATTGCATAGTTGAGTATAACTTCTTTTAGAGTTTTCAAACTCTGATAAAAATTGACGTAAAACAAAGAGATGCCCTACAAGATTTCCACTATCGACAGTCGAAATATAACGTGGAGACAAAGGCTCAAGCTCTTCGATATCATACCAGTTTAAAAAGTGTCCTCGACATTTGGGCAGCTCTTTAAGCGTTCTAAAGACTTTTTCATACTGTTCTATAAGCTCATATTTTCCAAGATAACCAAAATCATAGGCGGAAATATATGATAAAAGCTGCAGCCCAATATTTGTAGGAGATGTTCGATAAGCGATAACAGGAGTAGGGTCTTCTTGGAAGTTATCTGGTGCAAGCCAGTTGCTTTTCTCTGTGACAAATTTTTCAAAAAAGTGCCACGTTGAGCGAGCATAAAATCTAAACTCCCTCTGCTCTTCTTTTGAGAGCTTTGCCAACTTTCTCACCGGACTTTTTAGCAGATATCGCTTTAGCAGCGGATTTGATGACCATAAAAAGAAAAAAGGAAGATAAATCAGTAAGGATGCCGGTCGGATAAACAAGATGGCCATCCCAATTAAAATCGCAAGGACAACCCCCTGATCGAGGATGTCTTTATAATAAAAATATCCCTTAGACTCTTCCTTTGCTTGTGAAAAGGGGCTCCACTCTAAAAGACTTTTCTTAGAAATGATAAGGCGATAAAGCGATCGGCAGATGGCATCTATATGAGTCCATGCTTGATTGGCCAAGAATGCGAGAGTTATAAATATCTGGGAACATTTAATTTTTGTTTCAAGCAGCCCCGATAAAACATGTCCTTGCCAAGTCGTATTCCCCCTTTGCATCCATTGCCCTGTCGCAAAAGGGGCATAGACGGGGAAGAGATAAATAAAAATAGCAGCAAAAGTCCAAATATATGGCGAGCCCGGAAGGATGATCCAGGCGAGGATCAACCAAAGAAGTGCTGCAATTGGGACGAGACTTCTTCTTAAGTTATCAAAAATTTTCCATCGCGAGATAAGAGAAAGGTCATTTTTCACCCATTCTCTTTTATTATTTAATACCCAGGGGAATATCCACAAAGCAATCTGCCAGTCACCTCGAATCCAACGATGACAGCGCTTAGCAAAAGAATCATAGCCCATAGGATAATCGTCAAAAAGTTCAACATCAGAAACCAAAGCACAGCGAGCAAATGCTCCCTCAAAAAGGTCGTGACTTAAGATCATATTATCTGGAGCCCTCCCTTGCAAAGCTTCTTCGAATGCATCTAAGACATAAAGACCTTTACCAGTATAGCTTCCTTCTAAGAAAAGGTCTTGATAAACATCGGACACAGCTGTGGAATAAGGATCGATTCCCACGTTACCAGATGAAATTTTAGAAAAAAGAGTTTCTAGAGCACTCGAACTTGTAACACTGATTCGAGGCTGTAAAATACCGTATCCCGAAGTGACACGTTTACTTTTAGGATCTATGGAAGGTCTATTTAAAGGATGGGTAATCGTAGCGATTAACTTCTTGGCCGCTCCGCGAGGGAGATTAGTATCAGAATCTAAAGTAATAATGTATTTTACCTTTGAACATATCTCTTCACTCGCAGTGACTCTAACGTAGGTCGTATTTTTATCCCCTTTCAAGAGTCTATTAAATTCTAAAATTTTTCCGCGTTTTCGCTCCCATCCCATCCAGCAGTTTTCACGAGTATTCCATACCCGTCTCCGATGAAAAAGGTAGAATAAGTCCACAGAGTTCACACTGTACCGTCGATTTAAGAGTTCTATCTTTTTTGTGGCCAAATCTAGTATCGAGCTATCACTGGGCATATTTTCTTGAGTTGAATCGGCAAAATCACTCAACAGAGCAAAGAAAATATTTTTCCCTCTGTTGGCAAGAGCGTGGATTTCAATTTTTTCAACAAGCGTGTTGACTGAGTCTATACTTGTTAAAAGTGTCGGGATCACCACCATTGTGGTTGACTCTTCCCCGATGTCGTCCTTCATATCCATTCGAGGGAGATTTTTGGGTTTTATAAAATAATTTACATAAAGATTTATAAAACTCTGAGCTAGCTCTGTTGCCAACAACAGGGCAATGGCCCCGAAGGCGACACCAAGGCCTGCTGAGCCTCCAGATACAAAAAAGTAATACAGTACGGGAGAAACAATAAGAAGGGTCGCAAACAGTAGTGACCCGAGATAAAAAAATGTGGGATAGCTTAAAACTGTATCTAAAAAACGCTCTCGCCAGAGGGGGCGGTAGTGACATAATCTCTTAAACTCGCGTGCCCTATCACCAATTAAGTAGGTTCCAATGTGCTCATCAAAAGAAATGACTTTTTCGGCGACTTCGACCTCACTTAAAGTCGAATACTTCGCAATATCCTCGACAGCATGACGATAACGGTCTCGCGTCTGAAAATCCATCTTTAAATAAGCTCCTGCGCTTTCTTGCGCGAGAATCGAGTCTATAAAGTTTACTCTTTCAAAAAATATCTTCCAATCTAATGAAGAGATTAGGCGCATACTTCCAATTATGTTTCCAATTGAAACTTGGCTTGCCGCCTGAACTCGTAGCTCTCTTTGAGTAATCTGTTCTGAACTCATCGAAAACTTATTTAAATTGTGCTCAATCCAATCTGAAGCAGGTGAGATATCGGAGTCTTGATCGCGAAGACGGTGGATGAGACGAACAATGAAGGCCCTTCTCAGTCTCCCAAAGTCTTGAATTTCTTGAGAAAGAAACTCTCGAACTTCCTTTTCCCCGACTTCTGCTCGAGTGATAAACTTAAAAAGTTGGTCCGCGAGAAGATCTGCATCCTCCCGACCATTTCTTGCAAAAACCAAACGTAAGGCCCTAATAGTCAAATGCTGAACGAGAACAACTCTTAACGTTATAATTAAGGCCCAAATTTCTCCCATTTTTAAAGAGGAAACTTTTTGAAATGAAATTAAATAGCGCTCTAATGCCTCAGAATCTAGATAATTATCTGTATGACCTATAAAGTCGAGAGCTATCGCATAGACTCTCGGATAGCCCTTAAGCTCACCCTCACAAATCACGGGAAGGCCATCATAATACTTATGAGTAAGGTTTTGTTTAATCTCTTGTAGTTGATCTTGAATGATATGAAAATTATCAACAAACCACTCTGAAGCAGGTGAAACTGATTGTTTTTTTTGTATAGCTGCAACAAGAGAATAATAAGCAGAGTCTAGCAACGCCTTATTTTTTTTAGTATCCGACTTAAGAGATTTTCTCTTGATATTGTTATCACTAACTTTTAACGATTCAGCAAATTTTTTGGCCTCAACCTCTAAACGCTCTACACTGTAGAGTTCATCAAGCGTTGAATCTTCTTCAAGTTCATCGATGGGACATCTAAGGGTATCGATAAAAGATAGGTGCGATTGCATATTGTTTTCACTCCTGTTTCTCGCTTTTAGGTTTAGAAGGGATGGTACCATCAAAGGAACAAGAAAAGTGTAGTTATTTTAATTTATTAGTTGAGATATTTAGATCTCACCAATAAATGGACTCATCGCCCCAGAGTAAAAGGCGATAAGTTACTCTAAAACTAGCAACTACAAGTTTAAAAAAGCTAGCTCGGCCCGTTTTGAAAAGTAGTCAGAATTAAGCTCGGAAATTTTGCATTGAGACTCAAGACGCTGCACGAAGGCTTCAAGTAAGTCTGAAGCCTCTTTCACTTTACGATCAAACTCTGACCAAACGAGATCTACATACCGAAAAGAGTACTTAAGTTCATCTTCTGCACTTTTTATCATTTCATAGAGCTTTTTAATGTCATCTCTAAGCTCATGATCTACGGCCAACAGCTTCCCCTTTTGATACTTCTTCTTACTCGCCAAAGACTTAATGCGGTACTCTTGTGACTTGAACTGAGCGCGACGGTTCAAGTCCTCCACCAATAAGAAGATTGAGTTCTTTCAATATCTACTTATTTATAAAGATAACTTGTACTTCTAACCTCCAAATGATTCGATACGTCTAGCCGACCATTAACAATCACTTGATGATTGCTTTTTTGGGAAACCTTCCTTCGGTATGTATTAATTTATGTTCGTCAATATTGAGCAAAAACGCCGAGCGAGTTTTTTGCTTCATCTATTTCTAGCTGTGACCTGACCCCACAAATAGGTCAGGCCAATAATCGAGAAAATGACCTATCTTTTAGAGACCCATATAGTATTAAAATTTTTGGCCTATGAGTAGGAAAGGCTTTATCTGTTGGAGTTAGATTAAAATTCTCTTTTTCAAGATAACTCGTCAATATCTCCATTTATTTGAGAGTTTAACAAGACTCAGCATCACGGGAACCTCTATGAGAACACCAACTACCGTAACCAATGCCGCTCCAGAGTTAAGTCCAAAAAGAGCAATGGCAACGGCAACAGCAAGCTCAAAAAAGTTACTAGCACCAATCATCGCCCCAGGGCTTAAGATCGAATGAGGCAGTTGCATTTTTTTTC
>SKIL01000023.1 GCA_007116425.1 Bacteriovoracaceae bacterium
AATATTTGGGCTTGTTTGCTTTGGTCTTTGACCGACACGAATGCCAATATCTGCCAACGCCTGAGTAAGTTCATTATTTTTTAAGAAGTTTTTGGGAAGTATTATGCGCTTAAAGGCCATTGTTTTATCCTTTTGAAAGCTGGTCGAGAATATTTTTAAACATCTCTTCAACATGATCTGGCCAATCGGGGTTAGCATCTTGCTTGCTCACCCAAACTTTGGCATCCTTTAACTCGTTTTGTGTGGGGTTAAGCTTGAGACAATCGGCCAAGTCAAAACCCCGATCACAATAGGCAAATAACTTAGTGGCCAAAAGGTCAGATCGTCCAAGAGTTTGTAAGTTTAGAGCTTCGCCTTCAAAAAGACTTTGAAGACGAAGACGCCAGCCTTTGGGAAGATCGCGCTTCAAAGAGTCAGGGCCATTGTTGAGCCAGTCGTGCTCTAGACCTTGTTTTTTTGCAAAATTCTTAGCCGCTTCTTGAACATTTTCGGGAATATTAGGGTCTAGGATATCGCAGTCTTGAGTTTCTCTGGTAATCACACCAAGTATTGATAAAGCCGAGCCACCTATAATGACTCCTTTAAAACTTAGATTTTGAGCTTTGAGATATTGATCAAATTTCTTGATAGTTTCTAATGGTTTCACTTTTCTATCTCCTTACATGGTATTATATATAATAATACCATGTTTGTAAATTTAGCCTAATTTTGGCCCTAAAAAATCTAAAAATAGGTGAAAAGAGAGCACAACACTTCAACGTAAACGACAATGATAAATTAATTTAAGTATTTGAAACTAAAAAGAAAAATGAATAATTTTAGAAACTTGTTTAAGCTGTGAAGTAAGTGACTTAGGCATTCCTCTCCTGGGCACTTTTTTTTAAGCGGACTCCTTAAACCGTATCTCAGGCTCAACGCCAAGTCCGACAAGCACTCTAATTAGCCGATCCATTGTCACTCTCTGAATACTGAAATTTACAATTCCAGTGATGACAGTTCTGCCAACTCCCGTCAGGTCAGCGACTTCCTGATGTGTTAAACCTTTGGCCTCAACAAGCTCTTTAATCTTAATTTTCATTTTAGTTTTTAGCTGAGCTTCAACAGCAAAAGTTTCATCTAGGCCCAAAAGTTCGGCCATGTGTTTTGTATCTTTAACCTTAGTTATTTTTTTCATTTAAAACCTCTTTCATTCTCTTTTTAGCTAGATCCAAATTTTTCTTGGGCGTAGCCTGAGTCGTTTTCTTAAAAGCATGAATAAAATGAATCGCTCCAACTGTAGTTTTAAAAAAGTATTAGACTTTTCTTCAGAGAAGATCGAAAAAGATTTTGTAAAGTTTGCAGAGCAATGGTTAATAACACCAAATTACTCGCTCGAGGAAATGACTGCAATTGCTAGACACAATCCAAGATTATTTAATGAGTACATTCGCTATAGAAATAAAGTTGGAAGTTCTAAGCTTGAGTTTCAAAGAGTTTCCGCTGATAGTATTAATGTGAATGGCCTTCGACTAAATGGACTTTTTAGAGTGCTATTTCAAGAGGAAGGAAACCTTGTCGACTTGGGTTCGGTTAACTTCGAATATCAAAAGTTGGCAGAAGCTTATAGAAGACTGACCCCTCAGCAAAAAGATGCTATTAGAGATATCTCTGAAAGTCTTTCTGAGTCTCGCTTAAGTCATACTCTAAGATTATTTTCGAGTGAGTCGTCAGGTGAATTTGAGGCAAACAAGAGTGAGTTACTGACATTGATCAGAAGCCAAGACAAAGACTTGAGAGGCTATTACGCTTATCGAAAAGACAATTTTGAAAGAGAGGTTAGTGCTCTTGAGAAATTAGGTTTTGAAGATATTCTATAGGCGATGTTTTCTCTTTAAGCATCGCCCGATTAAGTGAAAATACCTTCAATGAGAACTTATTTATAGAAAGGTACAATTACTCGCAGGACGTTGCTCCCGATAATTGGCCCACTCAAGTCCCGATTGCTGGGTTCCACTTGGACCTTTTTTGGCGCGAATTGTTCCGTTAACTTTTGTGGTTCCCTTTGGTGGGACAACAACTCCACGGTGAGATTGAACGTCTACTGCCTCCCAACGAGAAACTCCCACACCACTTCTTAGAGTAATGTCACACTTAATTGTGCGATTAAATGGATTTGAAAGACCGGCCGTATACTGAATTGAAAATTCTCTAGAGAAAAGTCTATTAGATCGCTGTCCAAAAGAAACAGTGACCTGACCTCGAAGATATGCTCTTTGCTCATCTGTCATTTCTGAAGAGGTATCTCTTGATGGTGGAGCTGGAGTCGGTGTACGAGAAGGATCTCTCGGGCGTGGTCTCGTTGTGCTAGACGAGGGGCAGGCCGGAACTTCTTGCGAGTTTTGATAATAAACAGATCCACTCCCATCTCTGACAGTCAGTTCAACTGATGCCGGTGCATTATTTCGACGGGTAAAAACGAATTGATTGCGCTTAAAAGACTCTTCCTCATCAAAGTTTAAAATAGAGCGGTTAAACTGAACCCCGTAAGTAAAATCCTCTGTACTTGTTAAAAGTTCGAGTAGATCTAAGTCTAGAGTTGTTCTTCCTCTCGTAAAGCCAATCGAGATTTGACACTCAACAAAGGAGCCGCGATCTGGATCCTGTAAAACTGTTCCCGATTGAGACCAAAGAAAACGAATTTGATTAGTGCGATTAAAGTCAATAAGTCGACCATTTGTATTGTGATAGCGATCCATATCGTAGATGAGTTCATAGTCGATGACACGTACTCGATATTGTCCTTTAACAGCTCTCGAGGCCTGGACTTCAAAAGCTTGCTCTGGCAGAAGAACTAAGTTGAAATCGAGGCGCTCACTTGGTGCCCGAAGCGTAAAGCTCATTTCCATGGATCGATCTGGGGAGCTTACATCTAAAAGCTTATTTTTCATTTCGCTGAAGCCAAGCGGAGCAAAAGCAGAGTCGGCCTTGGCCAAAGGGAGGAAAACAAGTGAGAGCAAGGCGCTGATGGTGAGAAATTTAAGCTGTTGTTTCATGATTCCCTCTTTTGTGTGTCATTTTTACACTTCAGTAGCACCCTAGCTTTTATACCGTCAATAAGGTGACATTCGTGCAGTGATTTCAGTTCTTTAGAGTGTGTAAAAATTACACTTTCTGCGTTTTTGAAAGAAAAGATGACAATAAAGTTTGTGAAGAAATTCCCGATAAGGAGAGTGGAAAACTTTTATTATATCAAATAATTGGCGGATTTTAATGAGCTTTGATTATGAAAAAATAAAAGCAAAGCAAGAGTCTGGAGAGCAGTGGGCGAGTTATAGCGACTTGTTTATGGTTCTCTCGATGGTGTTTCTTCTTTTGTATGTAACGGCCTCACTAAGAACTGGGACTGAGTCTTTGTATCAGCAAATGGAAAATAGAAGACTTCAAGAACGGGCACAGGATTTAGAGGATCAAATTAAAGTCTATAACTCCCTTCGCGAAAACTATATTGAAACTCAAGCTTCGATGCAAGAGCAAGAGGTCTACGAACGCCTAATGGACCGCCTGAATTTATTGCAAGAAGAGAATCGTGATGAGGCCAAGCGACTTCGTGCCTTGGCCCAAGAAAACGAAGAAAAAGAGATGGCGTTAAATGAATATCAGCAGATCATTCGCAATATTATTAACGCCAATGTGCTTTCTAAGTCACGTATCGAAAGGCGAGATCAGAGAATTCAAGATCGTGAAGTCACGATTCAAAATCAACTGGAAACAATCGCTCAAAGAGAGCGCGTGATTTCAGATCAGGCAGAGACGATTGAAGATAAAGAGAGACAAATTTCAGAAAAAGAACTTGAGATTGAGCGTCTTGACTTAGAGGTCTTAAGAAAAGAGCAAACCATAGATATGAAAATGGTAGAGATTGAGCAAAAGCAAATTGAACTCATGACCAAGCAAGAGCAGATCGATGGACTCAATCAAGATATTGCCAATAAAGAAAATATTATCAGTCAAAATAAGCAAGAGATTAATCGCATTAGCTCAAATCTAAATGCGAAGATGGAAGACCTTGAAGCTCAAAGAAGAAATAATGAAATTACGAGACAAGAGTATGAGGCCCAGATTCAAAGTGTTCGTCAGAGATCAAATGATGAAATTCAAGAAATTAATAAAATGAACCAAAACCTCTACTCTCAATTAGAAGATGCACAAAAAGAAATTGGGATGGCCAATCGACAAATTAAAGAGGCAAATAAAATGCTTGAGGGGCATATGGCCCTTAAGGAACAGCTGAATTCAGAGCTTCAGGGAATGCAGTCAGAAATTTTGGCCTCGAGACAACAGTTTGAAGAAGAAAAACTGAGATTTCAGCAAGAAATTCAAGGTCTGGAAGTCGAAAGAGATACTCTATCTCAAGATCTCAGTGAAGCACAAGAGCTTCTCAATGCTAGACGAGAGATTGCTGAGAGAATTATTGAGAATTTCCAAAAAGAAGGTATACAAGCACAAGTTGATGAGAGAACGGGCGAAGTTGTTCTCGATTTTGGTGATTCGTTCTTTGATACAGGGAGTGACGAGCTAAAACCAGAAATGAAAGAAAGACTGCGTGAGTTTATGCCAATTTATGCGGAGTCACTTTTGAGCGATCCTGAAGTGGCGGACAGGATTGAATCTGTCGATATTATCGGCTTTGCCTCTCCTACATTTGCTGGTCGTTATATTAATCCGTCAAGTATTGATCCTAGGGATCGACAGGCAATTCGTTATAATACGGATCTTTCAATTAATCGTGCACGATCTGTATTTAACTACATTATAGATACTGACAAAATTTCCTACAATCGCCAGCAAGATATTCAGGCCCTTTTAAAAGTTTCGGGAAGAAGCTTTTTTAGTGGAGCATTAGAAGGCCGTGCACCGGCAAAAGAAATGTCACAGTCAGAATTTTGCGAGCTTTATAATTGTAAACAAGAACAAAGAGTAATTATACGTTTTGATTTGGCCAATTAAGGAGAAAATATGTTTTCACAAGAAAATATTCAAGGGTTGATTCATTTTATAACGACCCATGCAAATGCTTGGTTGATGCCAACAATGCTTACGGTATTCGTGGTCGCCGTCTTTTTGCGTATGCTGGTTCATTTTGTCGCTATGAGAGAGCTGTGGTTCTCAAAGGAGTTTTATAAGCGAGTTCATGCGTATCTAGATAATAAAGAGCAATACAATCACCATGATTCTTTCTATGTGGTTATGAAAAAGCTCTTAGAGAAAACATATTACGAATCTTTTATTGTTCGTGCTTATATGAAAAGAAGGGATCCAGATTATGTCTGGGATATTGGTGATCGCGTTTTTTTAATTCAAGATGGGTGTGCACGATTAGTTAAGGAGACGTTGAGACAAATTAGTTTTTTACGTTATCAAAAAGAA
>SKIL01000197.1 GCA_007116425.1 Bacteriovoracaceae bacterium
CATCAGAAAAACCTGGTGCACGACCAAAACAAAAGAAAATCTTCAAAATCACCTTGAGATGTATATCTGGTATCACAACCACGTACTTATTAAGTAGAGATATTCTGTTGAGCTCAGATCTGAGTAAGAATCTCACTGTGAAAACCCCACGCTAGTGGGGCAGTTTTTAGAGTTTCAGAATGTGCCTAGCGCAATAAATAAGGAGAAAAACCAAACCAAAATCATTGTACCGAATAAAATTAGCGGCGAAATGATAACGGCCACACTTTGAAGAGTAGACAGGCCGAGATTATTTCTTACGCCAATAAAAATATAGAACACGCTCAGAAAATGGGCGAGCATTCTTCCAAAAACGGGAACGAGAAGCAAGGCATGTGATGAGATGGCCTGACAGACCACCTGGTCGGCGATCTGATCGATTTCCTGTTGCTTCTTTTGGTCTGCCCCCGGTCCATCATATTGACGGCCATCATCATAATTAAATAAACCTGCAAAGAAGCGAATCACGACCATCCAAAATTTTGAATAAAACCAGATCGTAACGGGGAAGAAAGTCAGTTTAAAAAATATCCAAAAGATCACAAAAGCTTTTGAGAGCATTTGAATATTCGTTCTCAAGATTCCATCAAAGTATTCAGCTAGCCCAAAATTAGCATGATGCTCAAAGAACATAAGCCCTAAGAATATCCAAAAAACTTCATAAAAAGCATAAACAGCGGCCATGAGCCAAGAGATTGCAATTGATTCTTCAATTCCGAGAATAGTGTTTGAAGAGCTGACAGGTCTTTTCATCGGAATGAGATCAGTTCCTTCGTGGCCTTGAAACCATTTATCTCGTTCACGAAAATGTCGAATCTTTCTTTGCGTCTCAAAAGGATGCAAGAAAGTTTTTAAATAAATTTGTATAACCTGACTAATACTCTCCATACTCGGCCTTAAGTAGCGGGATGGGAAACTCTCTTCCCACTAAATAATGATAGCGCAAAAACTCGCCAGAAGAAAACTCCACTAAAACTAACTCACGAGATGTTTGAATCAGATCAAACTCTCTTCCTTCATAAAAAATACGCATTAAGCGCCGGTAGGCATCAACTCCAACCATCGCATCATCAATGGTGCTCTGCTGGGATGCTCTTTCAACCTTAGAAATAAAATCCGGGCGCGACTCTAAAAAAGTCAACAACTTATAAAAACTTTGGTGCCGTGGAGTCCAGGTTCTCTGCTGCACCCCACCAGCGACTTGCGCTTCAAATCGTCCCGATCGCCTAAAAGTTAACTCTTTAACCTCTTCATCCCCATGAAACAAAATGCTTAAGTTTCGCAACTCTCGTTCAAAAGGGTTGATATTCCAAAAGTCTTGATGATTACGAAAGAATAATGATCGATCTTCATCAGAAATCTGGACCAACCGCTCAGATCTCTCTCCAGCTTCACGACTTATCGTATGCAAAAAAGAGCCCTCTCGGTCAGCGTAGTTTTGAAATAAGTAATAAGAATATTCTCTATCCTGAGAATGATCACGAAAATAAACTTGGGAACGCAAATCGCTTAAAAGATCAAAGCTTGGGGCCACAATCAATTCAGTTCCTTTAATCCTTAAAAGTTTATAATAATAAGCTTCCATCGCCTCACTATCGTAGGGAATTCCATGATAGGCCTCAGGGCTTGTTTGTTGAGTCTGATAATCAATCGTAAATGATCGGTTCCGTTGATTATCGATTTCAAGCAAGGCCAAATCCTCTAACCTAGGAGCACTTAAAATCGGAGCTGTTTCGTAAAAAAAGTCTTGTTCCAGCGCGAACAACGAAATGAACTCTCGATACGCCGTATCGTCGCGATGGGCCTCAGATGCAAGGTAGGCGGTTTGCCTAACCGAGGCATCAAAGACAACGGCCAAGATTCTCTGTGCCTCATCGTAAGTTTGGCCAGAATAAACTCTGAGGACCTCTACATAAAACGCTCGATCCACATCAATCTTTCGACCGATTCGAAAGACTAGTTCTCCTGAGTCAAACACAAATTTTAATTTTTGATCAAGCTTTTGTTGTGGACTAATAAAATGTGACATACCAACATCTGCAATCTCCTCTTCACCTATGACTCTTCGAACTCGCAATGTCGACAAACGATTAAGGACGGCCTGGACTCGTGTTGAGTCAGCGCGAACTCTAGGCTCATCAACATAATAACCTTGAGGTGTACTTAGAATTTTGACTGACGGTAAAATGAAAGCACGAAACTCTCCCATCCCTTCACTATTGAGTAAACGTGTCGAAGACTCCTTTGCCTCTTTTGCCTTTCTTTCACCAACTTCATGGATAATATAGGCACCAGAAATAAGCGCAATCAGAATGGCCAAAAAAGTTAAGTTTTGTTTCATTAGCCAGTCACCTTCCTGCGATAGATTAAAAAGGCAAAAGCAAATAAGGCCAGTGGAGCAAAAAAGACACAAAAATAAAAAATAACAGCAAGCTGTGGAGAGCTAATAAAGACTGGTTCATTACTAAGCACTGGAACATTTAAAGAGATTAGCTGATCTTCACCGCTCGCCCAAGAAATAGCGTTTAAGAAAAGCTGATAATTTTTTTCAAAGCGCTTATAATTATTCGAAACAAATGTACTATTACCAAAAACAACGATCCGATACTCGAGATCATCGCTTTCATACTCGACAGTTCCCGCTAAAGAGACCGGTCCACGGATATCAACACCCTCATTATATGTCACTTGACCAGAAACGACTTCATCCATGGACTGCTCGGCCCAAGAGGCCGGGAAAGGAGAAGTTCGAAGTGCTGTAATCACGTCTGTATTACTTAAAACTTCTTCAGAGAGCTCGTGTTCAACACTTGAAACAGAGGAAACAAGAGGGAAAAAGACAGAACCTTCAAACTCTTTTGTTAAAGAAGAGCGGCCCTGAAAGCTGTCAATCAGCGGAACAGTTCCATCGGAGCCACTAATATGTTTTATTTGATCAATGACTAGGTCATTGCGTAGATATAAACCTTTTGAGCGCAAAAAGCTCCTCAATAGAGGTTGAGCATCACGCGACAAATCTGGATTGAGAGCGACAACAAGAGTCCCACCACGCTCGATATAATCTTTAATCTTATTGACTTCATCCTCATCTAAAGTGCTTGTCGGGCCCCATAAAACTGCAACATCGGCACCAGAAGGAATATGATCCACATTCATTATATTCATTCGCTGGACATTATAATTTGATCGAATAATTAAGTCTGTTAAATGAGAAATGGCATTGGGACTATCGCCTTCAATTGAAGGTGTTCCAAATCCGGTCAAAAAAACAACTACGGGATCGCGTTCACGAGTTAATCGCACCAATGCATTTGTAAGTTGCAACTCGGAGAGCTCTTCAACTCTCTCTTGCCGGTCTCCGATACGTACGATTATCGTTCCGGCCTTTTGAATTCCCGCCGCTTGCACTCGATCAGGTCGAAGCTCAACATCAATATAATTGAGCTCAATATTATGCTTCCGTAGGCGATAAAGTTCGACCAAACCTCTGATCGCAACAAAATCAGGGCTTCGTGCATAGATATCAAACGTAATTTTCTCATCAATGCTATCTAAGATTTGATGAGTTTGAGTCGTTAAAGAATTTCTTTGAGCAAAAGTTGTATCAAAATGAATTGGCGATTTATAGGCAAAATAATTCACCATCCCAAGAACACATAGAAATAAGAAGGCCGCAATAAAGGCCTGAGTAAAGTGCCTAAAGTGAGAACTCAGGTAATAGTCTCGAACCCTTTTGCGATCCCATATAATCATGCTCACGGTAAAAATCAAATTGAGAACAGTAACAAGCATGCAAAAGAAAAACTCTTCAGGCATGATTAACCAGATCGCAATAACGACTAAATAGAGAATAAAATTTACGATATATAAGAGGGTCTGCAGTCCCTTTTTCATATGAGCCCCTTCCCTACCAACGACGACTGTCTAAAGATTTAGATGTTAAAAACATAAAGAAAATCCAGAAACTTAAGAAGTAAACAATATTGTATGAAGTTACTGAACCTCTTACGAAGCTTTCAAAGTGAAACGGTACACTCATAAACTCAAAAATTTGCCCGACAATAAAATTATGAGTGGCATTCGATGTTATAACCAACAAGAGAATCGCCATTAAAATACAAAAACTACTTATCGCGGCCAAGATTTGGTTTTCAGTCAGACTCGATGTAAAAATTCCAACTGCGACATAACACATAACAGATAAAATAATCCCAGTATAACTCGACATAATCATGCCCCAATCTGAAAAGCCTGAAAAAGAAAGAACGATAGGGAAAATCAGCGTAAAGCTTAGCATGAAAATAACCGTAACCACTGCCGCAAGAAACTTACCAACGATAATTTGGTAATCCTGCAAGTGAGATAAGAAAAGCAGTTCAAGGGTATGTTGTTTTTTCTCTTCAGAAAACATTCTCATCGTGAGCATCGGGGCTAAGAACAAGAAAATAAAATTCATATTCCCAAAAAGCGGTCTCAAGATAGAATCGGCCAAAGATAGTTCTGTTAATTCCGGCGAAGCTATTAAGTAATTGTAAAATAGCCAACCCATTAGGCCCGTGAGTAGCCCGGTCAAGACGTAAATCAAAGGCGAACTAAACAGCTCGTATAGTTCCTTTTTGAATAAGACAATGATTCCTTTCATCTTTTTTCGTCCTTTAGTTGTGTTCTTTTTGAGATGCTGTTAAGTGAAAGATATCTTCTAGATGCGGTTTTCTTTCTTCAAAGAAAAGGAGCCCACAATCATGCTCAATGAAAAACTTAGAAAGCTCGGCCTTTTTTTGTCTATCAAAAGCTTGCCCCATTTTTATCTCTAAGTGAGTCGAATCACCCTCAAGCTTTATCTCTTTAACTTCTAATGCTTGAATATCAAAATGCGAAGAGAGCTTACTTTGAACCTCACTAGTCCACTTAAGCAATTGAGCATTAATGACTTTTCCAATTTCATAGGAGTTTTGAACTTCTTCAAGTGTTCCGGTTTTGGCAATTTTCCCATCGCGAATAATCGTAATATCATCGCACATCAACTCGACTTCAGAGAGGATATGACTCGAAAACAAAACCGTTCGCTCCTTACCTAGCTCTCGGGTTAAGTTTCGAATCTCGACAATGGCATCCGGATCAAGTCCGTTAGTCGGCTCATCAAAAATAATGATCTCAGGGTCAAAAACGATCGCTTGTGCGATTCCAACTCTCTGGCGAAAGCCCTTAGAAAGATTTCCTAGTAATTTACCTTCAACTTTCTCAAGATGACACTTCTCAATCGCAACCTGAACTTGCTGCTTAAGATTCTTTTTCTCTTGAGATTTTAAAGCATGAATTTCG
>SKIL01000313.1 GCA_007116425.1 Bacteriovoracaceae bacterium
ACGAATTTGCTCATTAATCCTAGGTCCTTGCTGCTTTCCAGCTCGACCGCCTTTTCGATCTCTAATAGCTCACCTCCACGTGAAAGCAATTGAAAAAGTAAATAAAGTTCTTAAAACACAGGGCATAAGATACTGGACTCTTTAATGAAAGTAAATATTCTCATGCTCCTAAAAATACGCTTAAATAAAATCTAATCACAGTGGCAACTTATTGACAATTCAATCTGGGGAATCTGCCGCCTCGAACCAGGAATCTCCGAAGCAAGTTTTTTAAAGGGTTCAACTTTCAAACGCCAAACACCTGCTACCTCGCAGTCCGTGCATTTTTGACCTTTTGCCTGTTTCGATTTCTCAAATGCAGGTAAGATCTCATTTAAAAGCTCGTGTGCTTGAGTTTGAGTGTTTAGAATTTGCTCCCCCAAGCTCTTGGAACTCAACTGAAAAAATGGATCTTTTTCCTGCTTTAAATTTATGGCAAGTACCTCTCCCTTGCTTGTATCTAACAAGCGCAGACTCTTACGCGACTCTGCCTCAAAGTCAGCATAGAGGTCTTGCACACTTTCCAGCTCCTCATCAGTACAATGACCAATAACTTCCCTGGCCAGCCAAACTTTTGCCGGTTTTTTAAAAAAATAAATAAAATAGCGGTCATGGGCCAGTTCAAGACCTGGTAATTGTAAAATCGCATTATCCAATACTCGAAGACAAGACTCTCTCAAAGAGGCAGTCAAAAAAGTCTCTGGTGAACTTGCTTCATTTACGTAGATTTCATAGGCGATTAATCGAGCATTACCAACCTTTAAAACCTCTATCTCACCAAGTGAGTCGATATTTTTAAAATTAGATTCTTGCATAAAACGATAAAGCTCTGAAACTAACTGCATTATTAAGTCCCATCTGCTTCAAGCGTATCAATACTTGGAGTTAAATGAAGAGATAAAGTTTTTTGAAGTGCTGTTTCCAAGTAGTCACAAGCATCTCCAATTAATCGAGTTTGAGACTTCTTATAAACTCCATCCTCATTAATGATATGACCTGAGTGCTCAAAATACTTTAAAGAAGACCTTGCTAAGGATAAAGAAAATGACTCTGGATATTTAATAACACGACCAAGATTTTTTTCTGACTCAAAAGTTTGACCAAACTTCTTTAAGTAAACTTCGGTCTTAAAGCCTTCACTATCTTCATCAAAAAGGCTTTTCATTGTCAGCGCACTAATAAAGTAGGCCTCAATAATAAAATTCATCGAACGGGCAAACACACTCAAATGAGATGCAATCTTGTAAAGATCTTTATGGGAGAGGTCTAAGCAATCTTGTAAACTTTTAACTTCTCTACCAATAATATATGAAATGATGTGAAGAGTTTTATTCAAGAAATCCTTTGTAGAAGGCAAGTAAAATTCATGTTTAAGCATAGACCTTCGATCTACAAAAAACTTTTGTAAATCTCGAACCGACTGCACCTCACCACTAAAAAGAGAAATCCAAGCGGCAGTAATCCCCCAGGGCACAAGGAAGTGATGCAAAATTGAGTTTTTAAAATAAAGCATCTCACTGCGGGCCTGAGAGCTAATACTATAAAAAACCGGACCTTTTCCAGGCTTTCCAATAATTTGTACTTTTTTATTTCCAATAAAAATATCAAGGGCCCGCTGAAGTGAACTATCACGATTCTCTGGCCTCAAAGAGTTTGTTATCGGTGCTCCAAAATCTCGGCAGTAGTTTAGGATACTGATGGCATTGGAGCGAATCTCACTCCACTTCAAGGCCCCGTCAGGCCCATCAAGCATGATAAAAGCAAGTAAAGAACTTGGTGTGATCACCATATTTCGACCGACTTCAAGAAAGCACTTAAATGCCAAGTCTTGTGTCACCTTTTTCATGTCACCTTGGTCATTCTTTCCCTGTGACATGGTAATGGGGTTACCTAAAGTAATATGAACATTTCCAAACTGATGAGAAAAAAGCCCCAGCAAATTAAACAACTGCATAGTACTTTCTTTGGTCTTCTTTCCACCTCGACTCTCTTTAACCAAAGACTGTTGTTCAGGGACATACTCATGATTAATACTTACGGGAACAAAAGTAAGCTCCGGAGCTTTTTTACCTTTTTTAGATGACTCTTCGACTAAAGACTGGTGCGCTTCCAGCAGCATATGATAAAGCCCAAAGCGAGGAGGAAGTAACTTACCAGTTCGACTTCGTCCTCCTTCGAAAAAAAACTCAATCGGCTTTTGGTTTTTCAAGAGATAGAAAAGATAGCCCTCTAGAGTTAATCGATAAAGAATATCATTTTGAAAACTTCTGCGTATAAAAAAGCAGCCAGATTTACGAAAGAGCTTACCAATGGGAAAGATATTTAAATTATTACCTCCGGCCACATACAGAGGAATCCCAAAGTTTTTAAAGGTCATATAGTTTATGGCCACATAATCAGCATGAGACTGATGATTTGGAACCAGAACAACACAACGCTCTTTCACCATTTGAGAAAAATCAACGCCATTTTGGTTGAAATTAATTCCATCATAGAGCTGAGGCAAAGTCGCATCTAAAAACTTTTCAAAAGATTTCACATAAGTCTTAGAGTAATCGGCCCGAATCTCTTCAAGGTTACGTAAAACCTTAGATCGATCCGCGGGCCGAGACTCTAGTCTCTGCGCAATTTTTGGATAAGAAAGAATCGTATCCCGCATGTCACTCATTAAACACCGTGAGGACGAGACTCATGCATTCCAGCAGCTGACATCTCCATAAACAGTCCAGCTTCTGGCATCTTTCCAATTTGATCTACTCCAAGATAGGTCATACCAGAGCGGATCCCCCCCGTAAGCTCGTCAATAACATTTTCAACACTGCCCTTACAGGCAATTAAAGTTGACTCACCCTCCGCGGCCATCCCTTTAGGAAGTTCACCTCTCCAAGAAACCTGTGCCGACTTTGAGGCCATACCACGATAAGCTTTTTTACCACCTTTAAGCTCCCCTGGAGTTTCGAGAGTCCCCGCGACGAGAGAACCAACCATTAAGCTTGAAGCTCCAGCGCACAAGGCCTTAACCATATCGCCACTATTCTTTAAACCACCATCCGCAATAACTGGAACCTTATGCTTTAAGGCCTCTTGTAGGCACATGGCGATAGCGGTTAACTGAGGAACACCGTGACCGGTAATAATACGAGTCGTACACATTGAACCAGGGCCAATACCAACCTTGACCGCATCTGCACCAAGATCAACCATTCGCTTTACACCATCAGCAGTAGAGACATTCCCAGCAATTACATCAATTTTTGGATACTTCTTTTTCACGTACTCTAGTGTGTCTAACATCATAATAGAGTCACCATGAGCAATATCAACAGTGAGGATATCAATGCCTTCATCTGCCAATCTATCTGCTCTAAGATTGCCTTCCTCCTTAACCCCAATTGAGGCCGCAACAGGAGCATTAATATTATGATCTGCTAAAAACTTTTTTATATCGCGGACACTTTGAACCTGCTCTTCAACATCCATAAACCGGTGAAGGATTCCTAAACCACCAAGCTTTGCCATGGCCATGGCCATTTCTGGTCCTGTTACAGTATCCATATTCGAAGAAACAATTGGAATCTGAATTTTATGATGACGTGTAACCTGGGTTTCCAAAGAAGGATCCCTACGTGAGGTAACTTCAGAGTATCGCGGCACTAAAAGTACATCATCAAATGTGAGACCTCGACCACGATTAACAATATCTTGGGCACGAAAAATAAGGTTAGGAAATCTACTTGCATCGGAAGAAAGGCTCATACTCATGTCAACTCCAAGGTTTTATTAACGCCATAAAGACTATCTCTCGGCCAAGTCTTTTGACAAGGGCCTAACTTACGACAGAGTGTGTAGAAGATGGAGCTGACGAAAGATATTAAAGCTGTGGCCGCGTATTTTTCGCAAAGCTTCAATCATATCGGAATCATTCTGGGCCAAAAGAGGATCTTGTCCAATCTCAAAGGCCTTCTTAATACTATCTTCTCGCAATTCTTGGGCCGATACTTTTAACTCTCTAGATACTGTCGCTACATCTCTAAGATCGAAGTGACCAACACTAACAGGATGAATAATACCTGAAGTTACCTCTTTATAATAGCGCTCGACTTCATCCCATAATTCCCAAAATAAATCATGAGACTTTTGATTAGATTTAAATAACTGCCCTTCAGAGTCGGTACATATTGTGGCCATACGGTCTAAATAATCTGTAATTTTTTCGAGCTCAAAGGTAAGTGAAGTTAGTACTTGTGCCTCAAGACTTTGCTTGGGAGTCAAAGGGTTTATTTGAACTTCTCTTACATAGGTTAAAATATCCTCATAATGATGATCTGTACTGTCTTCGAGCTTTTTGATCTCGGCCAAGACAGGAGCACTTGGACCTTCAATGATATATTGTTTAACTGTATTCATCATATTATCGACATCTGTCTTCAAACGCTCTAACTGTGTTCTAACTTGAACAAGAGCAAGAGAGGGAACTAAGTCTGTTGGGCGTCCAATAACAAAGAAGCGATCTGGTTTCGTTCGATGACGAGTTTTTGATATCTTTTGTAACCAGCGATAGAACCGACGTCCTCGACGCCTTTCAATCACAAAAAGATAAAAAATGGAACAAACAACGGACCTAAAAAAAGCGTAAAGAACAATACTTAAGGGAAGTGAAATATGTTCAATATTCAAAGAAAAAAGCGAATCAAAAAAATAAAAAATCAAGCTTAAAAAAACTAAATCAAAAGCAATAAGAAAAAGGCCCCAGATCAAAAAAAAGCGAATAAACTCCTTTCCCCCATCACCAGACTTATTGAAAGAAGATTGCTCCAAAACCGCCACAGAAGAGAAATAAGCACTCACAAAGGCCACAGATGCAGCCAAATTCCAAACTCCAATCGTTGAAAGATAAAGCCCGAGGGCCACAAGAATGAACGATCTCCCAAAGATAAGCGCAATGACAAAAAATGCCGGCCATAACCTAAAGAACTCTTGGATAAATGCAATGTTTGACTTTATTTCCAGATGTGGAATGACCGAGCTGCCAGAAGCATCTTTTATAACGTCATATGGAAAAAAATATTGCAAGAAGAAGAACGCCAATAAAATCAACCCAAGCCCAGCAAATACTTCAGCGATCCTCTGCCATGCAAAAAGATAAAAAGTCGAAGTTGAGTCACTATCTAAAGGAGAAAATAAGGGAGCAAAAACAATGACCGACAAAAGTGAAGCAAACAGTAGTACACCAGAAAAAATGGGTGGGATATAAATAATGAGTAGCCACAGAAATAAGGGTGCAATAAGGATTCCAAGAAATAATCTAACC
>SKIL01000082.1 GCA_007116425.1 Bacteriovoracaceae bacterium
GAGATTTTATATTTGACCAGACCAGGCTTTAAGCTTAATTTGTCACAAAATTATTCAATAAAATAAGCCAAAAAAATCAGGATCCAAGTATGTCACTTATAACCGTTATATTTTCAATATTTTTAATTTTTGCACCCATCGTTTGCTTTGGTGAAGCAGACGTCTTAGTTCTTGGAGAAAAAGTTGGTGAAGATCTTATTTCTAACCCAACCTCCATCTCAAGGTTTGAAAAAGAAGAACTCGTTGAGGCCGGAGTCTTTGATATTAGAGATATTGCAGACCTCACTCCGAACTTTCAAATCATCGGATCAAACTCTAGCCGTTATATCACCCCCTATATAAGAGGGCAGGGCAATCAAGACCTTAACCTCCCAGATGAAATTTCTGTGACCTTTTACCTAGATGAGATTCCTCTTCCACGCTACGCTTTTGAAAATGACCTAATCAATATTCAAAAAGTTGAAGTCCTTAGGGGGCCTCAAGGAACACTTTTTGGTAAAAACACTCAAGCTGGTGCAGTTCTAATCACCTCTCAAGACCCCTCACCCCTGCGAGGTCATGAAGTTACTATTGGTGCTGGAAATTTAGGTCAACAGCTTTTGCAGGGACAAACAAATTATTCTCTTTTGGGGAATAACTCTTTAAAAGCCTCAACTGCACTTAAGCTTTCATCTCGTGATGGTTGGGTGCCTGACACTGTTTTAAACAAGGACCTAGGAGAGGAGACTCATCAGGCAATACAACAAACATTTTTATACTCGCCCTCAGACTCACGAAGATGGACATTGCGAATTGCCGGCCAAAGAGAGAGTGGAACCGACCCATTTTTTATTGCACGTAACACTGCTAATTATCCCGTCTCGGGTCAGAATATTAGCCCAGATTACCGGAGAGACCTAACTACGAACTCTCTCAAAATGGAAGAAAGACTTGGTAATTCGACCCTTACATTTATTACGGCCTTTAATTATTATGACTTTAATGTCACATATGACGAAGCTGATTTGTATATCGTTGGAGGGCCTCTAGCCTCTGATCCAAATGTTCTCTATCGAACGATTGAAGAGTATGATCGCCACTATTTTAATGAACTAAGGCTTTCTAACCAGTTATCATCAAGGCTCAAGCTTACTAGTGGTATCAATTACTCACGAAATAATTATCGACTGATTAATTTTGTCGATACATTTATGGGCTTTTCTAACCAGATTGATCAAAATGTTAAGCTCTTAGGAACGAACCTTTCTATTTTTGGAGAAGGTAGTTATGAGTTTAATCAACAATGGATTCTCACTCTAGGTCTCAGAGGTAATTACGACAAAAAAGAGTACCATTCGATTCATCAGTCTACGGCGCCTATGCCATTAGCGTACGAACAAAACAGCTCCGAAACATATCGAGATATTACTGGGAAAGTCGCACTCTCTTATCAATGGAGTGAGCAATCACAATCTTATGCCAGCCTGGCCCGTGGTTATCAGCCAGGAGGGTTTCCCTCTTTTCAATTTAATAACTATTCAGGCGTTGCCGAGGATCAAGTACCTTACCAGAAGTCTCACTCCCTGGCCTATGAGATTGGCCACAAATACCTAAGTCCAAACCAACAATTTGCTTTTAACACAAGTGCTTATCTTAACGATGTAAAAAACAAGCAAATAAGAGTCAGGGATCCAGATACGAACTTGAGTTATTACGAAAACATTGATGCACGAGTGTTTGGCGGCGAGGTAGAAGCAAGCTATCTCTTTAAATCGCCATGGATGATTGGTCTAAATCTAGGGCATACAAATTCTCGATTTAAAGAAACAATCAGTACTTCATCTAACACTATATTGAAAAAGAATGATCGCCTTTCAAATATTCCCTATTGGAATGGAGGTGCTTATATTCAATACTCTGATTTTATCACTAGCTTGAAAGGCCTAATTACAGCAAGAGTCGCTTACAACTATACGGGTAGTCGCTGGGGAGAAAATGAAAACAAAACCCGTCTCTCATCATTTGGGTTGTGGAGAGCTAGACTGGCCTATGACCGTGACTCTTATACACTGGCGCTCAAAGCAAGCAATATCTTTGATAAGGAATACGAATCACGAGCTTACTTTTACGATAGTGTTGACGGTGAAGTTGCCTCCCCCGGGCTACCAAGACTCATAAGTGCAGAATTTACATATCGCTTTTAAAGGAAAGAAGCCACCGCAATGACATAACTAGCAATCTGCTCATCTGTTAAGTGCTCTGCTCCTTCATACTTTTTAACCTCATCACTAAAAAGCTTGAGAGTTGTTGACTGATGGCCGTCAGATAAATAGTCAACGGCATCATCTCTGAGGTCTAAAACTTCGCGTTCATCAATTCGATTATCAACCGAAATACTATAAGATATATTTTCCAGGGCCTCTGTAATCCGCATTGAAACTCCGCTTCCAGCGAGAGTTGTCAAAGGTCCATATGTGGTGATCTCTGGAGCGAATATGGTTGAAAAGAATAAAAGAGAGTCTCTTAACCTTTCGGCATGTGCCATTTGACCAAACCCCAATAAACCTGCCAAAAGAATAATTTTAACGCTTTTCATTTTTCCTCCACTTCATTTGGCCAGACAGCAAACTGGCCCTAACTATCTATAAAAGGTATTCAGCAATAAGCCTATGACAGTGAAGTTTTTACACTGATACAGTGCGCACTCGCTACCCAAAAGCACTTTTTAGCCGGTCAAAAAGAAAATCACTAAAGGCCCTAATATGAGCAGGTACTTGCTGCTGAGGAGGGAGGACAATTTGCACTGGGGAGCTATGACATTCCCATTCTTCGAATAAAACTTGAGCAAGACCTTTCTTAACAATTTCTTTTGCCATAAACTCCGGCATCAACTGAAGGCCTCTTCCTCTTAAAAGCATATCCCTCAACACAAATAAATTATTTGAAGAAAAAACGATATTAGGCTTAACTTTTACTCGATTGCGCCCCTTTTTAAATAAATACAGACTTCTATGTTCGACACCACTGAAATTTAAAAAGTGGTGAGAATAGAGATCTTCAATTTTTTTAATTTCACCGGACTGCTTGAGGTAATCGTTAGATGCAATAAGAATGAACTTCGCGACTCCAACTCTCCGAACTAGTAATGTACTATCTTTAAGCTTACCCAGTCTAATCGCAAGATCAAAAGACTCATCTACAAGATCAACAATTCTATCACTTAACACGAGCTCGATTTGGACTCTAGGGTGTATCTGGTTAAACTCATCACAAATTTTACCAATCAGGGCAACTCCCATATCCTCTGGTGCAGACAGTCGGATAACCCCTTCAATTGAAGTACTGTACTTGCCACCCACACGATCGATCAAACCACCTAGTCTCTCCATCAAAACTGTGCTCTGGCCGTATAATTCCTGACCAGCTCGAGTTAATTGCAGTTTTCGAGTTGTTCTATAAAGTAATTGAACTCCAAGTTCACGCTCTAAGGCATGAAGACTCCTGCTCACCTTAGACTTTGGAATACCAAGCGACTTTGCGGCCTTAGTAAAGCTGCCAGACTTTATAATCGAAATAAAAACGCTGATATTATCAAAGTGACCGTATTGTTTCATATATGAAACAATATTATCCAAAAATGACACCTTATGCAACAAAATAAATTAAGGCATACTGCTTTCAACATTTAAAAAGGAGAATCTTATGAATAAATTATTTAAAATGTTGGTGGCCCTAACCTTTGCTTTGGGAATGAGCTCAACAGCTATGGCCGTAAGCCTTAAGGTAGATCAAGCGCACTCAGCAGTCAGATTTGAAATCACTCACTTGATGATCTCAAAAGTTGACGGGCGCTTCGCAGAGTTCAGTGGAAAAGTCTATAACGCTGAAAACGGAAATCTTCGAAACGCTAAAATCGACTTTACTGTAGACGTAGCAAGTATTGATACTGCAAATAACGACAGAGACAATCACTTAAGATCTAATGACTTTTTCAATGTTGAAAAACATCCAAAAGCATCCTTTAAAAGTAAGCGCGTTCGTTCAAGTGGAATTGATCGCTACCGTCTCATTGGGGATCTCACAATTCACGGGGTAACAAAGGAAGTTACTTTTGATGTCACCTACCTAGGGACAAAT
Organism: Bacteriovoracaceae bacterium; assembly: GCA_007116425.1. GTDB lineage: Bacteria > Bdellovibrionota > Bacteriovoracia > Bacteriovoracales > Bacteriovoracaceae > SKIL01. The sequence goes on from SKIL01000082.1 coordinate 4,117, forward strand.
GTAGATCCATGGGGAAATACGAAACATGGTTACGAGGCCAGAACAACACTTAACCGTAGAGACTTTGGTCTGACATGGAACCAAGCACTAGATACAGGTGGAGTATTGATCGGTAATCAGGTTGAGTTAAGACTTACGATTCAAGCAAACGAAGTAGAGAAAGAGTAAAAAAGGCCGGTCGTTATGACCGGCCTCATTTTTTTTGATTTTTAAAATCTATTCTTATAGACTCTCTAATCTATTTTGAATGTCATTCAACAGCTCTTGATCTGTTTCAATTGCAACAAGAATCTGACGATATGTATCTGTGTTCATATTATCTTGAGCATCGATCGCTGTTTCAATTTGCTGATTTGCTGCATTTGCAACCTCTTCCATTTGCTCTTCCGTCATCTCAGGGTCTAATTGTGACCTGAATTGCTGCTGAATTTGATTAACTTGCAAGTAGGCCTGAACAAAAGCATCTTTTTGTTCTTCAGTAAAGCTGTGTGATACAGCTTCTGCCGCTTGTCCTGCAGGAGCTCCGGCATGTTGCGCATTAACAACTGAACTCATTCCAAATACTAGGGCCAAAATAGATGTAAATTTTAAAATATTCTTCATATATCCTCCTAAAAAAGTATTCATCTTCTTGCGTATTATAAAGCAAGTCATATGCCAAAGCACCACACCATTAATTACAAATACTTAAATTGTTTTCTTGTGTGCCAAAATGGCGCATGGGCCACTTTTGATGTCAAGAATGTCAAAGCTGTCACTTCTCTAGATCTTCGAGTCGACGATAGAGGGTTCGTCGACCAATTCCGAGTAAAGAGGCCGCTCTTTTCTTATTCCCTTCAACCCGGTCCAAGACAAAAGAAATATATTTTTGCTCTAAGTCGGATAAGGGAAGAATTTCATCAACAGTAAAAAGAGAAGACTCTAATTTCTCTGTATCACTAAAATTTTTAGACGTTAGCTGCTGAGAATTTTTTGATTTGAATTTTTCACCGAGATGAGAAACTTTAAGCTCTTCATCGTCGCAAAAGGCAACGGCCCTTTCAATTATGCCTTTTAGTTCACGCACATTTCCAGGGAAATCATAAGACTGCAATTGCTTCAAGGCCTCCGAGCTAATCGACTTAACGGGACGACTTAACTCCGAAGAAAAGTTTTGAAGAAACGACATACTTAAAAGACCTATGTCGCTCC
>SKIL01000366.1 GCA_007116425.1 Bacteriovoracaceae bacterium
ATCTTTAACCTATATGACTAACCTCGCCCAGTCACAAGGAAGTTATGAGCAAACAATAAAAGTTTTAGAAAAAACTCTTTCTTTAAGTCGTAACTATGCACGATCAAACGAAAACAATGCACCAAGTTCATATGCCCATCTACTGACCATTAAAAATATAGCATTGGATATATATCGGAACTCTAAGGAGTACAATAAATTTAGAGCGATTACAGAAGAAATTAAAGAGCTATATCTTAATGGCTACTATGAAAATGAAAATGATCCATTAAGACAACAAGCAATTGAAAAGGTAAGAGGACTTGCCGGATTCTTTCAAGAAAACGTAAGCAGACAAGCAAAATTCTACCCAGATCAATTTAAAAATCTAAACAACCCTATTTTAGCTAGAGCATTATACTTTTTAAACATTTTAACAGAGCTACATCCAGAAAAGTCCTACGAGTACTATTTTTTCATTGGAGAAACTCTTGCTAGTTCAAATCACTTTGAGAGAGCTCTAGAGCAATATAGAGTATCTTTTGAGGATGGCCTACAGAGGTTAAGGCAAGGGAAAGAAGAGCAGCTCGAACAACTTGAAAAAACGATGGATTCAATCCTGGCGACTCTAGGAGAGCTTGAAGTCAACAGATCTCAATTTGAAAAAAATAATAATTGGGCATACACACGATATGCATACAGACACCACCTTAATCTTTGGCCGACATCAGAAAGATCGAAAAGAATATACCCTAAGCTTTTCAATATAAAAATGGGGCTTAACAGATACTCAAATGCAGAAAATCTAATCGCAAACTTCAATAGAAATTTCCCGAATGAAATTGAGAAACAGCAAATCATGGCCATTGAAGTAATGGACACTTATGTAGAGCTCAAAATGCCAGAGAATGTAAACAGCTGGATAAATATTATATCAAATGGTTTTTTAAGTTTTGATCAGACCTATATTTCCCGCTCAATTGAAGTTCTTGGAAACTTATTATTTCAACAATATCGACAAAATGAAAACAAGCTTACACATGAAGAGCTATTTGAGGGATATAAAAAGATTTATGGCAATGACATATATCCAGACCCAATTAGAACAGAAGCCGCATTTCACCTCTCCAGAATATCAATTGAGAACTACAATCCTACAGATGCATATGTCTGGATGAATAAGGTATTTGAGATTATTCCAGAACAAGAGCTTAAAGTTTTTGCTCCCTCAATTGCCTCCATCATCAACAGAATCGCAAACCAAGGTCGCTTTGGATTATCGATAGAGCTTAACTTTAATTATTTAATAAAATTTAACTTAATATCACCACCAGACGTCTTAGATCAGACATTTGATCAGTTAGTTAAGTATTCTCTAATCGACAACAAAGAAACAGACCTGATAAATATGATTGAAAAATTATCAGAAAAGGCTTTTATCGGGCGGGACCAGAAAGACGAAGTAATAGCAAAGTTATTATCTCAATCTCTGACATATAAAGACTTTCGGCTCTTTCAAGTATCAATGGAGAAATTCTGGAGATATGAACACCACAGAAAACAAATCGCCTCAATTTTAATTGATTTCTATTGGGATGACAGAACCAAAAACTCCAGAAGAGCTAATAATATTTTAAGAAGACTAAATCAAATAAAAGATCTACCTGGTATCATTGCATCTCAAAGGAGTGAAATAACTCATATCAACCAGTACAACTCAAAAGTTCAAAAAATAAACGAACTATTAAATAGCAATCTCTCCCCTCAAGCTCTTGAAAGTAGATTTCCAAAACATTTCAACAGCGATACGTTCATAGAAGAGTTTGAACTCGCTTTAGACTATGTTTTTGACTCAATTGAAAAAGTCCAAGAAATTGGGAATTCAATTCTACAAAAAGGGCACCCTGAGACAATTGCTACACCATATGCTCATATGGCCAATGCCTATTTAATCGCAGGGGAGTTCTTAAAGAGTTATTCTCCCAAAAATGTACCAGCAGAAATCCAACCCCTTCTAGAAGATCAAGTCTGGGAAGTCATAAGCTTTCTTTTCGATGAACAAGATCAGATTATAGTTACAGGAAAGCAGACTTTAAAGTCTAGTAATATTCTCTCAAATACTAATTTTATTCTTATGAGCCCGATATCGAGAAAACTTCCCGAAATATCTTTCGAGGCCAAGCACTATGCTACCTCAAGAGACAGAGATTTAACTGAAACGAGAAATACAGCTTTGAACAAATCATTTGCAGGAAATAAATTATGATAAGATTAACAAATATTATAGTTCTATCTCTGACTTGGTTACTCGGAGCATGCTCTTTAAATCAAATTGACAGGAGTGGGATTTCCCCAGAAATGGATATATTTTACGCTGAGTCATTTGCGAGAAGGTCTAATCGAGAATTACGCGAATATGCTCGAAACTCTGACAATACTTTTACTCAAAAAGTTTCAAAGTGCTATTTAGGAACAGTGACTAATCATGATTTTTTAAAAATACAAAAAGAAAATCAAAATAATCCAAGCTTCTGGTTATCTAGAGCAATATGTGCACAAGCTCAAGGTAACCACAGATTGGCCAATTATTATTATGCATACTCACTTGAGCTTAGTAAAACCTCATCTAAAGTTAGATCGATTGCTTATAATAACATGGGGGTTATTCTACTAAGCAATCATCACTACCCCGAGGCCTTAGAAAAATTTTATAAGTCTCAAAATTATCACAACAGTGATTCTGCAAGCTTTAATATCGCAGTCACATATTTACAATTTGGATATTATGAAAAATCGAAGAGGGTTCTCTCTCACCTAAATAGCAAAAACCCAAATGATCCCGAAATAAATTTCACCCTTGCAACAGCTTTTCTACTTTCAGGTGAAGATCAAAAAGCAAGAGTACATTTTGAAACAATCGACAGCTCACTTTTGAAAAGGTCAGACATATCAAACTTTCTTTCTCTCTTGCTTTTCATAGAGAAAGATTATGAAGAAGCGTTTAGAACATTAGTTTCGGCAGACTTTACTCAGATTCCAGCGGTTAGAAGTATGAGCGAGGCCCCAAGAGAGAAAATAATAAATAAAAAGACCAAAGAACTCGAGAATTAATACAGAAAAACCGATAAATTGATGTTCACCCAAGGGACGAGTATGGGGATATTAAATAAAAAAAAATATGCGCTATATAACTATCAACAGAGTTCTGACGGTGTGGCAGAGGCGCCGCAAAGTATTCCTCTAAACAAAGATAAGATTCTTATTGGTAATTCTGACTCATGTGACATCAAATTTAGCTCAGATAACTCGGTCTCATTTATACACGCAATTATTTTCATCCATGAAGAAAAGATATTTATTCAAGACCTTTCAAGTCTTAATGGTGTTTTCATAAATAATTTGCAAATTGCTTCACATGAAAAAGTTTTAATAGAACTTCATGACCAAATAACTATAGGGCACCAAAACTTATTGCTAGACGAAGCACCAAAGCCTAAATCACCCTCTGAGAATAATTTTTTATTTACCGACAAAAACGTAAAAAGAATTCAAAGTAAATCAAATGAAGATGAAATTGAAAACTCAATTCTTCCTCCGATTGAAGATTTTGATATTATCGACGGTGAATACTGCAACATTAGATTCAGTAGTGTTCAAAAAATTGTTCTTGAAAATAACCCCTTATTAACATCATATAGGTTCCAAACTGAATCATATATCGAGGTTGAAGAAAATGATATTGATCTGTTTGAAGATCGTGAGTTTAATGAGTCAGAAATTGAAGATGTTATCACCCCAACTCCCGAAAATAAGATCATTAGTAATGACTACAAACTAGAAGTTAGTATATTCGTTATGGGTGTACTTGTAGAGTACACACTTATCGATCCAAAAAATACAAATGATACTTATTTTCTAAGCTCGAAAAAATCAAAGAAAAATAAAATCTACTGTGAAGAGTTAAACATTGATAAAGATATTCAAATATTTACATTAAGTGACAACAAGATAATACCAGTAGGAGAAGTTAACGAAGATATTACTTTAAATAATATTTCAGACAAAGAGCTACACATTCTAGGAGCTCACAACGTTCAAATTATTTTTAATCTGACAAATGCTCCTTCAAGAATAGGCCTATCGCCCTATCTAGGACTAGACAAAGCAACAAAAAAACAAGCTATTAAAGTCTTTAGTACCTTCTTTGTATTTCTATTAATTATGTTAATAACTCCAACAACTCAAATAAAAGAGCAAGAAGAAGAACTTCTGTCAATCGTGTTTCAACCTGCACCAGTTGAGGCCCCACAAGCTTCAGAACAGCAGCAAACATCTCCTACGCCTTCACCAGTACAAGAAGACACAGGAGTTAGAGAGCAAGAGTTGCCAACACCAGAGCAAGCACTTGCAGAAGCCCCTCCGGAGCCACAGCAATCTCAACCGGAACCAGAGCCTCAAGTTGCACAAGTCGACCCTGCTCCAAGTGTAGAACCAACACCTGAGCCAGTTGTAGAAGAATCGACTCCACAAGAGCAGACTTTTGCTTTAAACACAAACTCAAGAATGCAGCGCTTATCAAATCGATCACAAGACACTCCTAGAGAGGTCCAGAATCGAAGCCGCCAACTTGCTTCAACCCAAGCTACATCCGTTTCGGACTCTCAATCAGTAGACGCTCCCCAAAGAGGAGTCGGAAGAATTGGAAGTGACAGAAGTGGACGTGCATCAGCTTCATCAGGTGCCCGTGGCCTAGCTTCAAGAGAAGGTTTTGCATCAAGCTATATTGAGCCAAAAACCGTTGTTTTAGGCTCAATGGATCCAGAATTATTGCGAAAAATTTTAAGAGAGCACCTTCCTCATTTTAGGCATTGCTATCAACAAGAACTAGACAGACAAAACGAAAACCTTGCTGGAGTTTTAGATTTAAATTTCAGAATTCTAGGAACGGGTTCAATTGATAATGTTAAAATTGAAGTTTCAAATGCAGAGTTCTCAAGACAAGGTACACACTGCATGAGCAATGTCCTAAGAATGATCGAGTTTCCTAAACCGAAGGGTGGTGGTATTGTCGATGTTCGCCAACCTCTAAACTTTTCATCTGAAACTAGAAAAATTTAGATTTAAAGTGCTAGAATGAAATATGGTTGACCTAAGTAAATACAAAAATATAGTCGTCCTCACAGGAGCAGGAATTTCCGCAGAGTCAGGTATAAAAACTTTTAGAGACCAAAATGGTTTATGGGAGGGCCACGATATTGCCACAGTCGCTTCCCCACAAGGTTTTGAAAGAGATCCTCAACTAGTACATGA
>SKIL01000180.1 GCA_007116425.1 Bacteriovoracaceae bacterium
AGTCCCAATCATTTTTTTCAACGACTTGAGCAACCTTTTTGGCCTCAGTCATAAGTGCAGTCATTTTTCCAAAGCTTTCATAAAACTCTTTTAAGACTTCAATCATTCGCTCTTCTTTTGAGCGAGATTCGGCCTCTAGTTTGCCAGCGTTAAACATTTCTGTCTCGATGGCCTCGTTCATTCCCTCAAACCAGCTTTCTTTTGATTTTAGGTCAGGAATAACAACTCCATTCATCATCATTTCTAAACGAGACATTGAAACATCAACGGCCGTAATACTTTTCGCGAGATCGGCCAAAATTTTATCAAACGTTTTCACATCAGATTTAATTTTATTTAAGTTTTGACTCAGTTTTTCATCACTCTTTTCCATTCTCTGATGAACCATAGTCTGTTCGAGAGATTGAATAATACGTGTGCGCTGATGATCTAGTTCTTCTCTTCGCCCCTTTAAATCTTTCGATATGGAGCTTATCTTTTCAAAGCCTTTCATAGAGTCACTTAGAACATCTGCCAACCGACCACAAGTTGAAAAGACATCTTGCTGCTCTTTAAAAATTTCACGACAATGTTGTGCCATTTTTCTAAAATTCTCATCCGACAATTCCCTATTTTCGGCCATCGAAATGATATTGTCACGAGTACTTGCAAAAGACTTTTTTAAATCATTTTGCAAAGAAATTTGACCATCAGTAAGATAACCAATTTCTCGCAAGAAATTTCGGTTTTTTGCAAGCTCAGACTCTAAACGCTCGATTTCTCCATGTAGTTTTTGTTTCTGATCAGTAACGATCTCATCGTAACTGCAAAACTTTTCAAAGAGATTATCAATTCCAGCAATCTCGAAGTCTTTTTGTAGGCCCGTTGACTCCTCCCCTCGAAACTCTTCACACGCCAATAAATCGAGAGTTCGCCCAACTGGCCCGACGATTGATCTTACCTGATGAGATATCGTCTCTTGAATTGAGCGAAGCGGGTAAAAGAAAATCATAATTCGACTTTGTCCGCAATAATCAACAGGAGAAACATACATCTCATAAGGAAGCCCCTCCGTATCATCTTTAGTGCGGACTTGAATTTGATAAATTCCTGCGACATTATCATTAAGGGCCATGAGAACGGGGTCGTCCTCTCCCAAATTGGTAAACTGCTGAAGATAGTCCCAACTTAGAGGTTCCTCTTTAGCAGTTCTCTCCTGAAGCCCCCATACATCATAAAAAAGGCCATTTGCCCAAGACAAGTTAAGGTTATTATCCAACATAATAGTTGAAAACGGCATTCCTTCTTGAAAAACACTTCCAAAGCTCATTCGCTTGTGAACATACTCCCGAAATTTCTCTAACTCTGAAGCAAGATCTTTTGAAATTTGATTTTGAAATGAAGGATTTGGTGACAATGGAATCAGGCCATCTCTGATAGTTCTCATTGCATAATCGTCAATTCGTTTTAAGGCCGTTGTACGGTTACGAGAATAAACAAATTGACCTGCAATAAATGCTAAAAATAGAAAAGCAGAAAAACCTAAACTACCAAAAAATATTATTGCTGATGTTTGCTGAAAGCTAGCTCTTCGATCTGAAAGATCTAACAAGACATTATCGCTCCAGTTCATAAATTCTGCTTCAAGCTCTTGAATATTTTGATTAAACTCTCTAATCACTTCCACATAAGACCCTATCATCTCCAACTCAGGCGACATAGAATCAATTCTAGAAATGATTCTATCCTTATTCTCCTGACTCAAAACCGAGTTAGACGTCACATTTCTCATTCTCTCAATGTCTTCAACAATGGCACTATGAAGTTGAGATAATCTTCTCTCTGAAAAGAAAGACATACGCTCGTCATCTGAAAAGTTTAATCGTGCTGAAATTCGCCCAGAGATCCGTGTTAAGGTTCTCCAGTTATTTGTCGTAACAAAATTTTCAAAGCTATCAACTTTGCGCGACAAAACTTGGATTAAAGTTGATGCCTCAGGAAGCCCTATCAAACTTTCTAAATTTGCATTCACCTTTTGTTGTTGAAGCTCAAAGCTTCTATATGACTCAGCAGATTGGAATTGATGGACTTGTCGAATGCTCTCATCAAGTGATCTAAAAGAACTTAGGGCCTGTCTTGCTCGATCACTTTCTGCACTCGATTTGATTTCTTTGAGTTTATCAGAATCTCTTAAGTCTCTGGTTAAATTTTCTGCTTCAACAAGGTCAATCACATGACCGAGCCTCAATGGGCCATCATTCCAAAGATAGCCAACTCCCATGAGTAGTGATAAAAAGGCCAAGACAAGGACTGATGAGTAAAATACGTGTACGGATCTTGATACTGAAGACATGAACCTTTCCCCCGAGGTAAACCTAAGAATCAGTTAGAAACTTCATCAAATCAATGTAAAAGATTTCACGCTCTGACGTGCAAACCTCATGTTTACAATTAGAATTAAACACACTTCCTGTGTTAGAGATATTTTGAGAACCCTGTTCTACATGATGAACTTTTGAAAAGCTTTCGAAAGTTCTTATCTCTGCTCTTCTTGGTATTATTATAGATAATGTTCGAAAGAGAAAGCAGAAATGATAAATTTCACAATCTTCAGTTAAGTTCTCAAAATCCTTCAAGACCTGACCAAATGGACTTAGGAAAAAATTATCATCCAAATAAAAAACCGACCGTGATAATTCATTAAAAGTTTTATTCTTTGATATATTAACAAACTCATCTACTCCGACATTGTAAAATGATAAGAGATAATTTAATCCAACATTTTTATTTTGATCAAAATCAAAACTTAATAAAAGGGCATCATCATCTCGTAAGTCAAAAATAAGTTCTATACAGGGACGATGTTTTCTCTCACTAACATTATATGTCGCCAACACTCTTTTTGAGCACAAATTGCGAAACAATGAATAGACAAAAGATCTTTTTTCTAACACGCCATCAACATCTTTAACATCTCCAGAAACTTTTAAAACACCAGTATTTAAACTAATATTTAAAACACTAGAGAAATCAAAAATCTCGGCCAAAGAAACGATGTATGGCAACGACTCCACAAGACGATTCCATCTCGCTAGAGACATACTTGAACGATCAAAAGATGTATTCATTTGAAAAACATTATCATTACGAAAGAAAAATTTATTTAAAGTTATTTCAAAGTAATGAAAAAGAAGTCGATTGATTGAATCGAGTCCTTCCATACTATTTTTCTTTTGGTCTAAAAGATTTCGAAGGCCATCAAAATGAAATTGTGCCTGTTGAACAAGTGGATGCAATTCTCGGTCAGTAAGATCTTGGATATCGTCGAGAACTCTTGTTCCCAATCTATAGTCTTGTGACATTCTCTTCACTTGGCGGCCCTCCTTGGCAACTGAGCAAAAACCAACAAAAAAGCTCAGAGAAACTGAGCTATTTTGTTTATTTAAACATTATAGAGTAGGAAATATTAACTGGCGAGATCTTCTGGCGTATCAACGACATTTCTTAACTTACCCTTCAATTTTAAAACTGCCTGGGTATGTAATTGAGAGACTCTCGATTCTGTCACATCAAGTACTTGACCAATCTCTTTCAGATTTAAGTCCTCATAATAGTATAACGAAAGGACAAGCCTTTGTTTTTCAGGCAAAGACATGATGCCTTCTTTTATTTTCTCTCGCAAATTCTTATGGCTTACTGCAGAGAATGGATTTGTCGACTTATTATCATCAAGCAGCCCTGCCATCAGCTTTTTATCACCTCTGTTAAAAGAGGACGAATCATCAATATTAAGTAATGATACCGACTTGGCCTTATTTAAAAGATCATGAAACTCGTCTTGATTTATATCTAGCTCTTTACACATTTCTTCATCTGTTGCCGGGCGTCCAAGTGTTGACTCAAGTTTTGCGTAAGTTCGCTCCACTAACTTTGATTTTTCCCGAATTGATCGTGGCACCCAGTCTTGGGCCCTTAATTCATCGAGAATAGCACCACGGACACGAAACTCTGCATAAGTCTTAAACTTATTATCTCGGGTTGGGTCAAACTTTTGAATGGCGTCCATCAAACCAATTACACCACAAGAAATCAGATCATCTAATTCAATATTTGAAGGAAGTCTTGAAGCAATTTTTTGAGCTATATATTTAATAAGTGGAGCATACTCAATAATAATTTCATCTTTAGTTTTTGGGTCGATCGTCGTCTTATAATCTTTTAGGTTTCTAAGTTTTTTAGTAAGAGAAGATGACATGAGCACTCCTTAGCTACATTGAGATGATGGTTGAACTTCCTGTTCGGGCATCAAGGCCGAGGGAAATGTTTGCACATCAACACCCCAGTTCTCGCCCACATCTATCTCCTCGGTGAACCTCTGAAGGACTTTAACAAAGGTTTTATGGAGTGCAGAATTTTCCTCCTTAAACAAGAGGCCATCGAACTCATCAATAGCGGAGTTTAAATATTCGATTGCTCCCAATACATGTAAACGGCAAGAAAGAAAGTTCTCAACGGTTTCGCTCAAGCTCTTAACCAATCGTTTAAACTGAGTCGAGCTAGAAGTTTTATTCACAATAAGGTGGTTATCGTGAACACCATAAACATTTTTTAAAATTTTTATCATTGAATATGAATCTGTAATTGAAGACTTATCTGGAGTTACAATGACAAAGCGATAATCACAATAAGCATTTATTGTTAAGCTTTCGCGCGAAATACCTGCAGGGCAGTCTAAAAGAATAAAGTCATAATCTTTTTCCTGTTGAACTAAAATATTGATGATTTGACAGGAATAATCTCGATCACTTTTGAAAATCTCGATATTACCGTTACAGGCAGCGAAAAGATGAAAATTTCCTTCTGTATAAAGACAGTCAGCAAAAGACTTACGCCCCTCGATATAATTCAAAAAGTTTCCTTCAACTGGAATGCCGAGTTTAACTGAAGTATTTGATAAGTTATAGTCGCAATCAACGAGGAGAACCTTATAACCTTGAGAGGCCAACATTCGGCCGAACTTAACCGAGATAGAAGTTTTTCCCACTCCACCCTTTCCACTAGAGATTGAGATAGTTTTCGCTTTCCCCTTAAGTCTCTTAAAGACCTGTGATCGCGTCTGTAGTTTTAAATCGGACTGAAATTTATTTTTTGATAAAAGCCAAGATTGTGCATCTTGTTTTGAAGATTTTTTTGTAAAACTATCGGCCGCACCAAATTGATGGTCGCGATCTCCCCCTTGATCGAAGTTAGACATCCTGTCTCCTAAAGATAGGGTTAATAAAAAT
>SKIL01000235.1 GCA_007116425.1 Bacteriovoracaceae bacterium
AGTGGCCCATTCAAAAGTCTTATTTACAGAAATCTCGCCATTAGTCTGCTCAAACTCGGCCATAAACTCATCATACTGAGAGGAAGAAGTGAGAATAAATACATTGTGATAGTTTTTTGCAGCAGCTCTAACCATTGCAGGTCCACCGATATCAATATTCTCAACAAGCTCACTTTCATGATCGGCCTTATTGGTTCCTTTTAGCTTTTTTGCAACTTCTTCAAATGGATAAAAATTGCATATAACACCATCAATACCCGCAATCCCCAATTTATTTAATTCGTTAACATCATCTTCTTTGGATCGATCATAAAGAATTCCAGAAAAGATAGGAAAACTTAATGTTTTCATACGGCCATTAAAGGCCTCAGGGTTGCCTGAGTAATGAGAAACATGAGTTGACTTAATACCATGAGATTTTAAGTGAGCTTCGGTTCCCCCTGAAGAGATAATCTCAACCCCATTATCAACGAGAAAGCGGGCAATCGTATCTAAACTCTTCTTATCAGTAACAGATATCAAAACTCTACGTGGCCTTTTAATCATTGTACTTGTTGCATTCATATGACCAATCCTATTTACTACATATATAGTTTTACTAAGTTATCCCAAAATAAATGAGAGAAGTTTAAATTTTTAATGTTTTTTGAAACTACGTTTTGTTGAGTCAGGTTCTCAAATGAAGATTCAGGATGAGGCATCAAACCAAATATTCGCAACTGACTGTGACAAAGACCAGCTATTCTCCCGACAGAACCATTAAACGAAGACTCGTAAGTAAGGCCAATCATACCTTTGTTATCATATTCATCTAAAATAAAATTATTCATTTGATCGACATTATTACCAAAGGCATCAATTAGACTTCCAGCAAAGACCAATCGACCTTCAGCATGACGAACTAAAATAGCCCCTGTCTCAAGAGACTTTAAAACATGGGATTTTGACGAAGACTTATGGGAGACATTGAGGTTAACCCATCGATCAACAAACCCTGCAGGAGAGTTCTCTACTAACCGAGGAGAAACATTATATAATTTATTTTTATAGCTAAGTTGAGTATCAAAAAGACCAAGTTGGCAGAGCACCTGGAAACCATTGCAGATACCTAAAAGAAATCCTCCTCTTTCACAAAATCTCATTATATTATTTAGCACTTCACCTTTTAATTTCTCTGCCAAAATACGCCCACTACCAAGGTGGTCCCCAAAGGAAAAACCTCCAGGAACGATTATTCCTTGATGATCAAATAAGAAATCAACATTCTTAGATTTTTCACAAAAATCAGTAATATTGATTATCTCTACATTTGCGCCGACCTTCTTTACCGCCCTTGAAGTTTCATACTCGCAATTTAGTCCATCTCCAGAAAGCACTAAAAATCTGGGAATCATAAATTTACTCCTTGGTGCGAATCTAAGCGGGAATTAAATGAGTTCCAGAAGTGATACAGTTCACCAAAATTAAGCTCTACCCTTTCTTTATCAAAACTAATTTCAAGCTGTGAACTCTGAGGAACAGTTTCACCAATCTTAATAAAAGAACTTTCTGAAACATAATCTGAAAGTTTTTCTAGTCCCTCATCACTGACACAAACAATAAAGCATCCAGGCCCTTCTCCAAAAAGCAATTCAAGGGCCTTAAGACAATCGATTCCTTCAAGATTAAGATGAACTCCTGTTTTATGCAGGAATGACATTTCACAAATTGAGGTTATGGCACCACCTTCTGAGATATCATGAATGGCCTCAATGCTAATATTTGGAGAGTCACTATTTAAACAGCTACTTAAAAACTTATAATTGGAATAGCAGTTCTCAATGAGCTCACTCCAGTTTTTACTTAAGAAGGATTGAGTGTAATTTGAGAGTAAATCGTTTTCTTTTTCAGACTCTTTAAAAAGAGTGCTATAGGCACAGACAATTTCACTAACACAGTCGTGAGGGCCAACTTCTTTACTAAAAGTTGATCCCACTAAAGATAGTGGAAAGCTTTCAGGTTTAAATTCCTCTATCCTAACATTTACTTCAGGCCCAACAATAAGAATGTTTGTCTTAACATTATTCTCAAAGAAATTCCAAGGCAAATTTACTTTCTTTGTTTTTGCTATTCCAGTTACCAGAAGTGTTGGGTCGACAGAAATATTTAAATTTTCTCCTTGTTTGCTCTTTCCTTTAAAGTCATTCTTCATGCTGTCTTTACCTGAAACTAAAGGTGCATTATAAGTCAAACAGATATCGCGAAGGCCGTGACAAGTTCTAACGAGTTGACCCAGTCTAAAATCACCATTAGGGTTTTTTTCGCTTAACACAGGATCAGGCCAACAGAAGTTATCAAGTAATGCAACTCTATCAAGATCCGCACCTTGAGATATAAGGTTTCGAAAACACTCATCAACACTGTAAAGTGCCATTATATACGGATCGATATTACTCATAATAGGAGAAAGACCTAATGCTAAAAGAACTCCATAATTATTACCTTCAGAGTACACATCTGCCCAAACACACCCACCGTCACGTGGGGAAGATCCTGATTGGTAAGATTCGTTTTCATCCGTAATTTTTGAATAAAAAGGTTTACCTATTGTGGCACCTTGAACCTCATGATCATATTTTCGAATTAATTTTTCTTTAGAAGCTACGTTTAGATTCTTTAATAACATCTTTAAAGTCAGCTCAATTTTTTGATGGTTCGAGGCATCACCTAAATTACTAATCAAATCCTTTTCCCAAGATTTGACCTTTAATGCAGGAGAACGATAGAGACTTTTTTTGCTTGAGACCTCATGGTCACTCCACCGTGCTTTCAAATTCATCTGGGGAAGAGATTCGTGCAAAAATTTCAAATCAAGCAATGCAACACAATCTCCTTTAAAAAAGACAGAAAGGTTTCCGGATGAATTAAATTCGCCAATCGTACAGCAAGGCACTTGATGTTTTTTTGCAAGCTCTTCTACTTCTGCGACTTTATGAGGGGGAACAGATAAAGTCATTCTTTCCTGACTTTCACTAATCATAATTTCATAGGCCATGAGCCCAGGATACTTTTGAGGGCAATGACTAAGTTCAATTTGAGCTCCACCAGCAATTTCTGCCATCTCTCCAACAGAAGAACTCAAACCACCGGCCCCATTATCAGTTATTCCAGAGAATAAATTTTTATCACGGGCCTCGATAGTAAAATCGAGAACTCGCTTTTGGATCAATGGATCACCGATCTGAACAGCAGATAAAGGAGATGTCTCATCTAACTCTCTTGAGCTGAATGTCGCTCCATGAATGCCGTCTCTGCCTACGGCCCCACCAATGATGACAACTTTATCGCCTGGATTAATGAATTTTTGTTCAGAAGTGCGCTCATAGCTTAAATTTCGTGGCGCAACCCCAAGTGTTCCACAAAAAACTAAAGGTTTGCCAGCAAAGCACGAATCAAAATAAAAAGCACCTGCAATTGTTGGAATCCCGCTATGATTACCCCCATCTTGAACGCCTTTATGAACACCATCGAGCATACGATCAGGGGTTACGGGGCCCTCAGGAAGTAAATTATATTCATCTGCTGAATAAAAAGGAGGGGCCAAACAAAAAATATCCACATTTGCAACTGGCTTAAAGCCCAAACCACAACCAAGAATATCTCTATTAACTCCAAGGATCCCGGTCAAAGCTCCCCCATAAGGGTCAAGAGCTGATGGCGAGTTATGAGTTTCAACCTTGATGGCCCAGGATAGCTGTGAATCATGCGGATCATCAAAAACGACAACTCCAGCATTATCCTTAAAAACAGAGAGACACCATTTACTACTTATATCATGAGAGTGAGTTAAGTCTTTTGTTGTTTGCTTGACGAATGATTTATAAAGAGAGTCGATATGTGTAGTATTTGAGCTCTCCGAAACTTTATGGGCATACTTAATATCTTCTTCATACTCAATAGAAGCGCTAAAAATCTTATGTTTGCAATGCTCAGACCATGTTTGTGCAACAATTTCTAACTCAACGACAGAAGGAAAGCTTGGAAGATTTAAACTTTTTCTTAGTTCGCTATCGCCATAATTACTATAATAAGTATGTATATGCTTTAATTCATCATAAGAAAGGGCGAGGTGTCTTTGGTCATTCAATTTTAAAAGTGACTCAATATTAAAATGCTCTATATCTTCCCACAATAACTCACTAGATGACTGCTCAGGGACTAAAGAGTAAGTTAAAATTGAATCTAAATAAGCACTAGAGAACTGCTTATGAATATCCTCTCTGGTGAAGCAGTGGATATTTTCAACTAAAGGATTTGATAAGAATCGACGAACATAGCGCTGAAGAGCCTTATTTAACCAACTTTTGACTTGATTAAAATCCTGCTTTAGCAACTCTGAAATCAGCGAAATATTAAAGCAAAAAACATGACAATCACCCAATGAAACTTCATCTCGGTTTATCTCAATATTAGGTCGAGATATTCTTACCATTTCTATCGCAGACAGTGACCTATTATTCGTAACACCCGGCTTTGTTATAACATCGACAACGATTAAATTCTTCAGATCCACATTATCGAAACTACTCTCTAAAGTATCTAAAAAATCATCAGAATTATTTGACATAGACAATAGAGTTCTATCAAACACAAATTCTTCAATGGCATCACTAATCTGATTATCATTAGATTTCCAAACGACAAAATCAAATGTTTTATATAGAGTAGGAATTAAGGATTTCTCAAGCTCATCAAGTATTCCAGACCTAATATCTTGTTCTTTTCTAAAATCGTTTAAAAGAAAAGATTTCAATTGCTCAGATTGTTTACTTGAACCTTGTTCTATGTGAGTTAAGTAAGCATTGCCAACAGAATTAATTCGTGAAAATTTCATCATTTATTTTCCCTTAACATAATGAGAAGCAATAGATTCCCACAGCGAAATAATGGCCTTTGGATATATTTGATGCTCTACCACCAAACCCCTTTCTTTATAGCTTTCTAAGGTCTCACCCCTATTCTTAACAACTTCTTGTTGAAGAACTATAGGCCCAGAGTCAACGCCTTCATCAACATAGTGAACGGTTACACCACCAATGTCTTTTCCACTATCATAAAATCTTTCATAAGCATCCAAACCAGGAAAATCGGGAAGCAAAGATGGGTGAATGTTAACAATTTGATAAGTGTCATCAAAGGCCGATTTAAAAGATCTCAAGAAATATGGCGATAAAACTCGCATATAACCTGCAAGAAACAACCACTCAACATTTCTCTTTCTTAG
>SKIL01000200.1 GCA_007116425.1 Bacteriovoracaceae bacterium
GATTCCTTTTGATGAAGTTTTTGGCGAAACAACATTTTAAGAAATTCTGGCCGTTTTTTCTAACTTTCTGAAAACTCGACTATTTCTATGCGAGTTATGACAAATCTAATCAGACTTCATAATAGAAAAGCTTAATAGGCTACAATTTGCATTTTCAAGATCCCACTTATTTAAAGTTGTTTATCATAATTATATTTAATAAACTTTTCCTCTTTGCCGTATTCACAAGCAATGGTAAGATTATTGACAAAGAAAACTACAGATAATTTGGGCGGCCAAAGTTATGTTAAAGAACTTCTTAGTAATGATAAAACATAGGATTCTCAATCAGGCTGGTGTGACTTTAGTAGAAGTCCTGATTGCCGCTGCACTTCTTGGCGGACTGGCCCTACTCTTTGCTCGTCTTACAACAGACACAATGGTTACAACTCAAAGGGTTGAAGCCTCATCTGAGATTCTCTCAGTTAATAATATAATTTCACAACTACTTCTTGACTCTAGAAGTTGTCGCAATACCTTTGGCGGACAAAATGCTAATGCTCCTTTCACAATTGACGCAGTAAGAAGTCAACACGATGTACCTATCGATGTTATAGAGGTAGGTGAAACTTATGGGAATGAGCGGGCCACAGTGGTGAGTATGGAAGCACAGCTTGATGGAGCCCTTTTTGACATGGGAGATGGAACACGAACAGGTAACTTAATTTTTACGGTAACCTACCAAAGAGCAGGGGGTCTATTACAGACCCAAAGTAATCCTGAGATACCGCGCGAGCACTTTATTTTTGTTAGGACCAACGCGGGTGGAGTCATCCAAGAGTGTTTTAGCGCCGAAGGGAACGCTATATTTACAGCAAAGCAAGAAGCTTGTGAAAATATTGGTGGTGTTTACGATATCCCTAATGACCGATGTGACTTAGCTTTGTTTCGTGACCCAAATCAAAATGACCGAACGATGGCCATATCCGAGAACTATATAAGAGATCTTCTACGAATTAACACGACCCAAACTTCAAGGATAACTTTTGGACAAGGTGGTGGTGAATTTCGAGTTCATCAAAACGCATCGCTTTTCAGAGTTCTAAGTCCGTCAAGGTTTGATGCTGACGTCACGATCTCTGATGGTAATTCACTCCAAATGACATCTGACGAAAGACTAAAGAGGAATATTGTGCCCCTTTCAAATATTCTTGAGTATATTGATGAACTCACCCCTGTTCAATTTGATTGGAGAACAAACAATTCATCAGACATAGGATTTATTGCCCAAGAAGTTCAAAAGATCTTTCCTGACCTGGTTAGTACTTTACCTGATGGTGATAACCATTTCTTGGCCGTTAAATATCCTCAGTTATCGGCCTTGGCCATACAGGCTGCCAAGGAACTTCACCATGAGAACCTAAAACTAAAAGCTAAAAACCGTTCATTAAACAAAAAAGTTGAAGAGCTTTCGCATGAAGTTTATTTTATAAAGAGATCTCTATGTGAAGATGATTCAAAATTTAGTTTTTGCACTCAAAAATAGGTCATTTAGCAATGATAAGAATTGTAAGGAGTAAATAATGGGATTTCTATCGAGTCGACTCACAACAATTAGATTTGGTACAGGGGGAAGTGCTCCCACAATTCAAAGATGTAATATTAACACTACTAACGGAAATCACTCCGGTGCTGGTGGAGATGCTGGTACAGGTCTACTTGTGAGTGGTGATTTTAAATCTGTAACAAAAATTTGGAATGCCGTTTGGAATGATATTGCAGACTTCCAACTTCTTAACGATGAATTGATTCACGGAAAATGCTATTTTGATACCAAGGATGGCGCAAGAATTTGCAATGAAAGGTGCCAATTAAGTGTTATCGGAATTGCTTCCGATACCTTTGGTTACGGAGTTGGAACAGGGGCCAATCCCAATCAAGAGGTTCCTATTGCCGTTGCAGGTTGGGTTTTGGCCTACGTTGATCAAGAGTATGAATGTGGAACACCTCTTACTAACGATGCGCAAGGAAACCTTACGGCCATGACCAAAGAAGAAAAAATGGAGTTTCCAGAAAGAATCGTTGCCCTTTATAAAAAGCCAGAAACAGCAGAGTTTTGGGGCCCTGCAGGCTCAGAAATTCGCGTTAATAATCGACACTGGGTTAAGGTCAAATAAAACTAAATTATCTATTAAATATAGACGCAAGCTAGGACAGAGATTTATAGGACACACCCCTATCCTCAGCTTGCGCACTCCGCCAAAAAAGTCCTTTAAATTACTTACATATTGTAAAAAAGATATACCTATTATAGGATTGGAAAGGCGATACGCCCTACTAGAAAAGAGTTTGGTATGCATAGAATTCTCTACATTAAACCAACTGAGACTTGCAACTTAAATTGCTCCCACTGTTTCACAAGTGGTTCAAATGGTTCCAAGGTATTTTTTGACGAAATAAAGACTGCAGACTGGCTTTACAGGCTGGTAAAATTCGAGCCTCATGTTTCTCATATTCACATAGAGTTTCATGGGGGAGAACCTCTCTTTAATCATAAAACAATCCAAAAAATGAAGACCTTTAGGGAGATTATTCTTGAGCAAGTCCCCACAAAAAGTATTTCTTGGGGGGTGACAACAAACTTAACTTATAATCTAACCGCAGAAAGGGTCGACTTCTTAAGCAACCACGTCGAAAGCATCGGAACGAGCTGGGACAATCAAATTCGATGGCCTACTCCCCAGCTCTACCAGCTCTGGGAAGAGAATGTCCAAAAGGTTAAATCACTCAATAAGCCCATTACCCTTTTTGTAAGTCTCTCTCGGCCAATCATAAAAAGTGACCCTAGTGAAATTTTAAAAATGGCCACACGTTTAGGGTTTGAGGAAATTGATTTTGAGAGGATTACAACAGACGGTAATGCTCAAAAGAATCCTGAAATTTTCCCAACCAATAAAGAATTAGATGAATGGTATGTATCACTCTATGAAGTTTATCAAAAGAATTTCTATAACAAAATTAAGATACGAAATATCGACAACCTAGTTGATTTTTTTAAATACCGCTCTCGTGCTGGTACCCATTGTCGAGATTGTGAGCAAAAAATTTTCACAGTCAACGCCACCGGAACAATTGGTGGGTGCCCCAACACCGCGCCCACCCAGCATTATGGGCATATTGACATGGAGATGGCCGAACTGTTCTCTCGCCCAGAGAGAAGTTGCCGAATCGCCAAAGAAATCATTCGACCAAAAGAGTGTCTAACTTGTGAGGTCTCTCATGCCTGTGGAGGTGGTTGCCACCTTCTTGAGTGGGACGAGCATTGCCCGGGGCCTAAATCATTACTAAAAAAACTGAATAACCAATTTAAAGAGCAATCAAAACAAAATATAACTCAATTAGCAGGAGCTTAAGCTTTATGACATTACAAGGAAGCACAATAACAAGGGCCCATATCGCAAATAGATTCAATGCTGTTGTAAGGAGCCATGCCTTGAGCCTTATTCAATGGCATTCGGGAAACCATCCGGCCCCAGCCGGAACAACCCTTGAAGCAGGACAAAACTTCACCAACTTGCTGGCCTCAAACTCCCTTCCCTCGGCAACAACCGGTGGAGTTCCAGGTAACCCTGATGCTGCAGCAGTTAATGCTTATCTTCTCACTCTTTGGGTCAATTACAGCAGTATTCGAACAGTTCGCCTAAGACAATTCATGCGGAGTGATACTGATATGAGCTTAGAGAGCGACTCAACGGCCAGAGCTCGCCTGGTACACCGCTACAACAATATGCTTAACAACGTCGCATCAACTGTCTTAGGAGCTTATGAAGCCCACGGAGTCAAAATGGGTGAAACGATTTCAGGTGGAAACTTTGAAAGTTACCTCAATACCTTAAGAGGTGCACTCGGCACAAATGTTTCTTCAACAACACTTCAATGGTCCGCTGTTTTTTGCCACAATAGTTGTCATAGCGCCTGCCATAACAGTAGAGGCAGAAGATAGGAGATCTCACTATGCATTTCGAAACCATTCTACCCATTCCTCAAGAAACTCTTCAATCCTATTTTCAATCAACAGATGACAACAAACTTTTTGTTGTCAATCTAAATGAGTCATCGCTAAGCGCACAGGAGAGCATTACATATATCGGCAACACTCGATTGAATATTGACCTAGATCTTGAAAAAGCTTCGCCTGAAAAAACGAAAGAACTTTTTGCTCATTTTTTAAAGTCTCCAGTCGTCACGAACGTCACAGTTCTTGTTGATCTACTCTTCTCTGTCATTTTAAATAAGCATGGCTGCGAGATCACAAGTAAATACTGGAACAAAGAATTTCTCGACTCACTTTGGAAAGAGAACTCAGAAGAGTTAGAGAGGTGGTGCCACTTTTATGACAACTCGATGATTTACGCTCTCTTCTGTATCAAGCATGAAATTGAGGATGGAGAAATTAAATCCCCTGAAGACCTCACTGTAATCGATATTGATCTCGTTGAAATTTTAAAAGAAAACGAAGGGCTTACTGTTGACTACGACACAGTTCTTCCACCCAATGTCGCCCTACTCTATACTTTAGAAAACTTTTTTATCTATTACTTTCACTATCGTGGAGAGAAGGCGAAAGACAACCCGACATTTTTTTGGAAAAACTACACTGAACCCATGTATAATATGCAAAATCTATTTTACTATTTTGCACGCCACCACAATTTACCTTTAAGTTTTCTTTATGACGTCAAAAAAGAAATAATTGAGCAAGAACATGGAAAACGAGAATAAACAGCCCACCAACAATACACGATACCTTCTGCTCTACTTCATCCTTGATGACGGGAAAGAGGGTATCGCAAAATTTAAACCGCTAGACCATTCTGTTTCAAATAAGCTCTTTACGACAATTACTAATATTAAAAAAAATGATCTTGCCGTTCACAAGTTTAAGCGGGTTTCGCATCTTACTTCTTTCCTGTATGAAGACATGAAAGCAAAGCTCAAAAACCTTCCGCCAAAAGCAAGTGAGAAACTACTTGCCGCAATTTCACAAAAAACATTGGATATACCAGTTATTATAAGAGCCTACTCTGAAACGCAAACTAATCCTACTGATTCCAAAAAAGAAATTTTCGAAGACATCCTTTCCTCATACTCAGAGTATAAAAGGATTATTCAATACCCGTATATTCGCTTTATTTACCTTGCAAATGAAAAGTTTGAGCTTGCTGAGAAAGAGAATACCGTGATCAGGACTAACCC
>SKIL01000033.1 GCA_007116425.1 Bacteriovoracaceae bacterium
AGCCAAGTCGGGAGTTTTCTCTAGCACTTTTTGTGAAAATCCCACCATCAAAGCGGCTAATCTCACTTTCAAGGTCTCTAATGAGAGTTGTTAAATTTTCGTCATCTGATCTAAAAGTAAAAACCGAGTCCTCAAATTCTCCATTGC
The DNA here is from genome assembly GCA_007116425.1 of Bacteriovoracaceae bacterium. GTDB lineage: Bacteria > Bdellovibrionota > Bacteriovoracia > Bacteriovoracales > Bacteriovoracaceae > SKIL01. The sequence continues at coordinate 148 of SKIL01000033.1, forward strand.
GATAAAAAGATAGGGTGACTCGATCAAAGTCAGGAGCATCCTTTCTATAATATTTTAAGAGATCCAAGTTGTAGGCCATACTTACTCTGGCCTTTACAAGATCTTCTATCTGAGAATTGTAATTCTCATAATCCTCAATCCATTTGCGAATTTCTGGTCCAAAGTCTCTCGTGGCATTTCTTGTGTTTATTGCATTCTCTCGGCCTTGTCCCGCATAGCTTCTAACGTAGGCTATAATTTTTGGAACAGTTTCGGCTTCATCGAAAATATAATAGGCCGGATATCGATTATCATTGATAACTCTAGAGAAAAATCTTTGGGCCCGTTGAGTACTTCTTGCGAATAGAGATGGGCCAGGCCTTTGAATCGTAAGACGGTTATAACTTCTATGAACAAGATTTTTCTCTTCAAGTGCTCGCTTGATATTTTGCTCATATCCATTTTCTAAAACTCTTGCGACCATATTGGTGCAATTGGAATGATTGCCAGAAGCATGCGATTGAAAGCTCGTCGCAAAAAATATTAAGGCCAAAAAGCTTTTTAAGTTAATAAGGTTCATAAACATTACGCCCAAGTTGCACTGTGTTGTTTGGGCCAGTATAAACTGATTTTGCATTTTTAGGGCAGACTTGGGATAATTTACACGGTTTCTCATTGCTTAACTCTTTGACATCTAACAAAAGGCTAAAATTTTGAAATTATTAGTGCCGATCTTGTTTTCTTTCACTTTATTTACCAGTTGTACTGCTGATCAAGCTGAGTATGAGCGCGATGAGATCTATGGAGGTTGTCCTGAAATCTATGATCCTGTTTGTGCTCAACCACCAATGCCAGAGTGCCCCGAGGGAATGATGTGTGCTCAAGTCATGCCTCCTGTTAAAACTTATGTGAATGAGTGTGAAATGAAAAAAGATGGGGCAACTCTCGTGAGTGCTGGAGAGTGCCCTGAAGCTGAGGATTATTAGTCGATAACTCTCTCAGCAAAAAGAGATGAATGAAAAAACTTCACACTTGTCAGGCCAGATGAAAAATATTTTTGAAATGATGCTAAACTCGGCCAGTTAAACTTTTGACGAGGTGAAAAATATGATCCAATCTAAGTCATTTTTGGCCATATTAATTTTTGTTCTTACTTTTTCTTTTTCTTTCGCCCTTAAGGCCGAGGAAATTCGGCTTCAGACCTCAATGGACCTACTTGTCGACCATCGAGGAGCACTTGAGTATGTGGCGACTTTACCTGCCAATGCGATCATTATCCTCGACACAAATGACCGCCTTTCTCCTCGTTCATATGAGCGAAGCGATGGCAGAATGGAGTACTCTAATATTGGTTGGGTCGGAGTTAGTCATATTATAAATAATTCTCGAGGCCGTCATGATAGAGACTTAGATTATGCTGCTTACAGAGTAAATAATCCAGTTCGTGGCGAGTATTTTTATATCTCAGAGCGAGTTTTCCATAGAGGCCGCAATTATACTCCGGCCCCTGCACCTGTTGTGATTGACCATTTTCATAATGATTACGAAGTTTGCTATGAAAGGCCTCGGACACATTGGGTAACTCTTAAAGAGGAGCAGGCGAGACGGGGAAGAAGAAATGCGGTTGTTGGAGCTGGCGCGATGATTATAGGAACCATTATAGGCGGAGGCTCTGGTGGCAATAGCGACCTTGGAAATCTCATTACAATTGGTGGTGCTGCGATTGCAACGATTGGGCTGGTTCAAATCTCTAATGCTCAAGGGCCTGTGACTGTATACGATCAGCGCTGTGATCGCTTTTATACGCGCGATACGCGAGTGAGAAGACATCGAATCGATAATAGAAGCTGTACAACTGAGCGCTATTATTCAAGAAATTGGGGTTCTGAAGTTGAGTACTTTAGAACGACCTGTTCTGGGCAAGTTTATTTTAGTTTCGAGAGAAATCATCACTATTGGTATTAATAACCCTGCATGTAATATCAATTGCTTAAGCTGTTAAGGACCTTGAATAAGGTCCTTAACTATTTGTGGATAAATGTCGAAAAGTAGATGATGAGAACTCTAGCTCTTAATTTATTTTTAGGATTACTCACGGCCTGCCAACAGGTACCTAGCTCATTACCTTTGTGTGAAAACTCCAAGGAACTGAGTCAGGGCTATCAAGGCCTTATTAAAATTGAGAAAAAGCTCACTTCTTTAGTCAAAGAATTTGATGAACGGACTGATGTGGAGCTTTCTGAGAATATGGCCTATCAACAGATTCTTGAAATGAGGCCAAAAAGAGACGAGCTCCTGTCGTACCTTGTTTCTTTCGAATGTGCATTTGATAAATCTCAGGGTTACGAGGATGAAGATATTAATAATCTTTTAAAGCAAGAAGTGTTAGATCGCTTAGCAGAATAAAAAAGGTGTATATCGTGAAAGTTATTTTATCTCAATTTATGGTCTTATTTTTTTTACTTTCGACTCTTTTGTTTTCGAAAGGTTGTTCGCTTTTTGACTCGGAATCTTATACTTCAGTGGGCGATCGCTCTCCGTCATCTTTGGATTTGAGACAAGATTTTTTAAGTGATCAGCACTTACAGTCGCATTTCTATTATATTTTTAATCAGCAAAGACCGTGGGACCTTTTTATCGATGCGATTCATGATCATAAGGATAATTTTTTTATTAATCAGGCCTTACTTTACGCTTTCGACGAAGCGATAGAGAGAGGATATGATCCGATGGAGACAGTTTTATATCGAGAGTTGTGGGATGCTCGTAACACACACGAGCATCGAGTGGAGCTTTTAAGTTATTATATTACAAAGCTTGAAGACTTATCAATGAATGGAACGAGGCATGAGGTTGAAAGGGCCAATGAGTCACTGGCCAAAATTTTTATTGAGATTCACGGTTTACCTGAGCACAAAAAACTTCCATTTATTGAGGTTATCGAAAAAAACCAGATGTATCAAACTAGAGAAAGCCAAAGGCATAAACAAGCTCTTGGACTAGACTTAAATGCTTCTTTTCGTAGCTTTCAAACGAATGACTTTGATTGGATTCAGTTTTATGAAGATAATAAAAATGAATTAAAATCTGAAGCTTTTCGAAGAGTTGGAATTGAAGGCTTAAGAGAGCGTTATCTCCCGAATTCGATGAATAAAAGGTATAAGAGGCAGAATCAACAAGTTGTTTATCCTACGACAGGAAGGGCCGGAAATCTGATTGGTGGAAATTTTCCAGATGGGGTTTGGTCTCTGACGTATGATGATGGACCTAGACCAAATAGGACGGGTCCAATTCTTGATCTACTAGATGAAGCTAATTTGAAAGCAAGCTTTTTTTGGTTGGCCCAGAATGTAAAAAGACACACTGGAATGGTTGAAAAGGCGAAAGACCTTGGCATGGAATTAGCGAATCATTCGTACACTCATGCAAACCTTGGTGGTGGAGAAGATGTATCTCATGAAGAGCTTTTAAGAGAAATTGTGACTTCGACTGATACTTTGGAAGATTATTATGGACAGGAAGTTCGTTTTTTTCGGCTTCCGTATGGTTCTGGTGTTCACTCGGCAGATATACGCAAGATAATTGCTGATAGGGGGCTTATCCACGTTTTTTGGAACGTTGACAGTTTAGACTGGCAAGACCGAAATCCACGTAGCGTTTTTGAGCGCGTAAAGTCTCAAATGAATGCGCGGGGAAAGGGGATAATTCTCTTTCATGATATTCACCCTCAGTCGGTTAAGGCGACAGAATTTCTAATTGATTATATCGAAAAGCAAAATCGCTCAAAAGATACGATTCAGGTGAGAACTCTGGAAGAGATTGTTGAGATTTTAAATAATGCACCACCAGCAGAGGGCCCCTATGTGGTAGCGAATTTAAATGTTAGGGGTGGTCCGGGGACTCAATATGATGCGTGTACCGTTATTCCTCAAGGCACACGAGTTGAAATTCTAAGTCGTCATGGCAGTTTTTTAAAGGTTAATATCGTCGAGCCTTCGGCCTCTATGCGTAGAGCTTTGGCCAAATGTGGGGAAGAGACATTTGTCTCCGGTAATTATGTACAAGAATAAGAGAAGGTAAAATGAAGTTTTATAATTTATTAATGACATTGGGGGCGTTTACATTTTCTTTGAGTGCTTATGCCGGTCAAGGAGAGCTTGAGGTATACAATGTAATGTCGAAAAAGGTAGAGAGTACTAATACGATCAAGAGTATTACGTATACGGCCGACTATGTACAAATTCAGGCCGAGAATGGTGTGAGCTGTTCCCTTCCAATTGATAAGATGATGCCTCGATATGTTGAGTCTAATCCCTGTGCCGAAGGTTTTCAGGCCCCCGAATATGAACAAGAGAGAGGGAGAATTATCGAGCGCTTTTCTCATGCACGTAATTATGTTGTGAGGTGCTCTTTTAGAGATGATCGTCTTATCGGTTATTCATTTACTGGTAATACTCTCTATGATGGTGAGCCTTTGTTAACTCATCAGGCCTTAGCATTTGATTTAAACTCCTATCCTCCACCGCCTCCACCGAGAGAGCCTAATCCTCTCGAGAGACTTGGTCGATATCTTGGTCGTGTTCTTATGAAGATGAAATAACTTTTATTCAAATTTTTTGAATGTAAGTAAATAAACTTTTGTTGTAAACGCGAAGTCTTTTTGACTCATCAAGATCATGAATAATATCGGATAGAAGTTTTATTTTTAATTCATCTTTCAAGCTTTCAATAGTGTCAACTTCAACTTTTGCAATGATTTTATGTAATTCAATTAAGTTTATTTCAGAGTCTGCGATGATGATATTTTCTAAGTTAAGGTCTTGAGAATTGAGAAGCTCTCTTAAAGTCATCGTTGTGATTTTTTTGCTTTCTTTTGATTCGTGCTCAATATTACTATAAAGGCGTAAGTTGAGAGCTTGTTCGGAAGTCTCTGAGGTGGTGCTAGAACTTGTCTCACTTGAATGTAAGACTTCATCAATATTTATATTTGGTGCCTGGTCTCCACATGCCGTAAGGAGAATTGTCGATATAACTAGGCCAGAGAGTAAAAATGATTTTTTAAGCATTCCTAAGTCCTTTGAAAGTTTTGACCA
>SKIL01000384.1 GCA_007116425.1 Bacteriovoracaceae bacterium
AAATTCAAATAAAACGAAAACTGTTGCTTCTGGAGCAATCATCGTTCAGCATCGACAAAGCTCTCTTCTTTCTCGGCTTATACCGGGAGATTTTTTCATTCGAGAGGGGATGTTGCATGCATTTATTTTAAGCCCTAGAAGTTTTACTGAGCTTTTTAAATTTACAATTAACTCTTTTCTCAAAAAAGAGTATTTCCCAGATTTCGGGGCGCATATTAAGACAAATAAGCTTAAGTTTATTTGCCCGCAAAAAGGGAGACTAACTTTTACTGAGGATGGAGAGTCATTTCGTGAGGAAGTACTAGATTTAGAAGTCCGTAAAGAGTTGATTAAAATTTATCCTGGGGAAGGGCTAAATTTGTCAAAGGATTCAAAAGAGCCAAGTGAAATATATAAAGTAAACTCGTTACCAACAGGGGAAGCCGTTGCGAACCTTGTTAATAAGCCTCTTCCTATTATTAGAAGTGCAACTACTGAAGAGTTTAAAGATCTCTTTCAAGTTTTGAGAGAAAATGCTCAGACTAAAAGTTCTTACCTCGTCTTAATGGTTCTTTCGACGATACTTGCAACTTTTGGATTATTTGCTAACTCAACTCCGGTCGTGATTGGAGCGATGATTTTGGCGCCATTGATGGCACCGATTATTACTTTGAGTATGGCGACTCTTAGACAAGATAAGAAATTAATATTTCAAAGCTCTGCAACGATCATGTCAGGCATGGGCCTGGCCTTTCTCTTTGCAGTTGTTATTACTTGGTTAACACCAATCAGCACCGCTAACACTGAAATCTTGGCCCGAATTCGTCCTACTCTTTTGGACCTTGGTGTCGCTGTTGTCTCAGGGATTGCTGGTGCCTATGCTCATGCGCGTGAAGAAATTGCTAAAACTCTGGCGGGCGTGGCCATTGCTGTTGCGCTTGTCCCTCCTCTTGCGGTTTCAGCAATTGGTTTTGGATGGGGTGATATTTCGATTTTCTGGGGGGCGGCGCTTTTATTATTTACTAACCTTGCTGGCATTGTTCTCGCCGGAGCTCTGACATTTTTACTTTTAGGTTTTAGTCCATTTCGACTTGCGACTCGAGGGGTGATCATTTCTTTGACTTCTGTCATCATCTTAAGTATTCCGCTTGCGATAGGTTTTAATCAAATGGTCTATGAGCATAACACTGTAAATAAACTCGATGGTATTGAGAGTAATGGTGGAACTATTCGTGATGTAAGAGTTCAGCGTTTAAGGCCAATGAGCCTCGCAATTCGGGTTGTTTCAGAAGAGCCTTTGAGTGGGCAAGATCTAGATGCCATAAAGGAAAGAATTGAACAGAAGCTAGATCAACCTATTCACTTAGAGATTAGTACGGCCATACGGCGCTAGGTTAAAGATATATGCTTAATTTAACTTTCATTGTTTTACTTTGCTATCTTATTTTTCAGTTCTCTATTGGTTATATTGTTTCTCGCTTTATTAAGACTGAGGCCGATTACTTTGTTGCTGGTCGAAGCTTTCCCATGATTATTGTCGCCGTTTCACTTTTTGCGACTTGGTTTGGAGCTGAGACAACGATTGGCTCTTCGGGAGCGGTTTATGCCGAGGGGATTAGTGGCAGTCGTGCGGACCCTTTTGGTTACGGCCTTTGCCTTGTCTTGGCCGGTGTTTTAATTGCCGGACGTGTCTGGAGTAAAAAATATATTACCTTATCGGATTTTTATAAGGATCGTTTCGGTCTGAGCGTTGAGCAACTCGCCGTTTGGGTTCTTTCTGCCTCCTCTTTGATTTGGGCGGCAGCTCAACTGCGTGCCTTTGGCCAAGTCATTAGCGCATCTACAAGTTGGAATCTCGAGTTGACTTTGCTCTTGGGTTTTCTTTGTGTTGTCTCGTATACCTTACTTGGCGGTTTGATGGGCGATATGATAACTGACTTTATTCAGGCCATCGTGATCTCCGGGGGCCTTATTCTTTTACTTGTTATTACTTTTTTAAATGTTCCAGACCTGACTCAGGCGATTATTAATCAACCGGCCGAGCGATTATCTTTGATAGGAGAAGGAGAGAATTGGCCGATGCGTTTAGAGAGATGGGCGATACCCATTCTTGGTTCTCTCGTTGCTCAGGAAATTATCTCGAGAATCTTTTCGGCCCATTCAAAGTCTGTAGCTGTTAAGGCGTGTTATTTAGGAGCAGGAATTTATTTAGTGATGGGCTCTATTCCTGTTATTCTCGGTCTTGTCGGGCCAGGGCTCGTTACGATCGAGGGAGATTCAGAGCAATTTTTAATACATTTTGCCTCAGAGTACCTTTCACCCATTATGCTTGGAGTATTGTTAGGTGCCATTGTTTCTGCTTTGCTTGCCACAATTGACAGTATTCTGCTTGCCGTTGGCGCTCTGGTTAGCCATAATTTTGTGATTCCGCGTTTTAAAATTCGAACAGAAAAGTCAAAGCTTTTAGTTTCTCGCCTTATTGTCTTGATTGCAGGTCTTGTTGTTTATTTACTTGCAGTTCACTCTGATGGGATTTATGAACTTCTCGAAATTGCATCGTCTTTTGGCACGGCCGGAATCTTAGTCATTACGCTGTTTGGTTTATGGACAAAGTTTGGAGATGCTCAGACGGCCTTTATTACTTTGATTGTTGGAATCGCGACGACACCTATTGCTGACTATGTTTTAGATGTGGATACACCGTTTTTGCTTTCAATTGCTTTTGCGTTAGTGACTTATATTGTGGTTGGACTGGCAAGAAGAAACGCTTCAAAAATTTCATGAGTTTCATCTATAAAAGAGTCAGGGTAGCGATCAAGACCAAAGTTTGTGATCTCACGGTTAATGGCCCAAATATCGTAATTAATTCTATTTTCTAAATGATAAGAACTACTTTGACATTTTTTTTCTTGGCACCACTCAAGATATGAAACTTGTTCACGATTAGCAAAGGGGATAAATCGTATTTTGTCGAGAACCCCTGCTCTTGCAACTGAACGAATATCAAATTTTGAATACATGGATTGTTGTAAATAGGTTTGCTCAAAGCGAATATAGTGCTTGAGAAAGCTTTCAAATTGTTCAGCATTATAAGCATTGTTTAAGACGCTATTTTGAGGCCGAATTTTGGCAATATGTTCTCTTCCACAAACTTCTCCAGCGAGTAGATTCCAGCTGAGCTCTTTGAAGAGGTCGTAGCTAAAATTAATAAGTCTATTTGGTAAAAACCGTGGAAAGAGATTAAGGCTTATATTTAATCGATGTCCCTTGATTAGAGATTTTTCATGTTCATAAATAGATTGATACTCGGGGTAATCAGCTAAAACTTCTTTCCATGGGTGATAACGCATGAGTCTGCCCAAGTGATGAGAGGCATGAGCATAAACGTGACCCATTTTTTTTATAAAGGGATCATTAGAACTCGTGTAAAATTCTCGATACGACTCGGTGATTAATTGGTTTATGGCCATACTTTGATAATCTAAAGCGGTATTGCGGTATCTTTTATCCAATAGACTTTCAAAGTGAGAAGAAATTTGTTGGTACCAGAAGTTTCGACTTAAAGATTGTTCTGATTCACAGATGTTTTCGGGGGAATAAAATGCTTTGGGGAGAATATTTGTACCCGCCAAAAGAGAGTTGGTCGAGAGTGAGAACACCATCAATATGAGAAAAAATCCTTTTAAACTCACCTTTTTATTCTAGGTTTAGTAATAGGTGTCTGAAAAGCGAATAGTGTCCGTATAAAAAAGTCGGCTATTTAATCCTAATAGACGCTTTTACCTGTCTCCTATTTAAAATTGTAAAATGGTAAAATTGAGAGGTGTTTTGGAGGGCGTTCGCTCATGAGTATATTTTTAAAGGCCCTATTTGTTCTATTTTTGACAATGCCGTCGGTATTTGGAGCACTCCATTTCGACTATTCTCTCGGTTATTTTTCCGATGATTACGGTGAGGATCGCAATCCTTTTGATTTGACATCTCATCGCAACGAGCTGTCGATAGGTGTGAGTTTTGGGCCAAATGGCAGAATCATGCTTGGCCACAACGTCTTGATGTGGTCGAGAGATGCCTCTAGGGAAGTAAGTTCAGTCATTAGGGAAGAAGAATTAAGCTTTATGGAGATGGGCCCAAAGTTGACCCTCTTTTTAAATCAAGGAAAAAACTTTTATCTTTCAGGTGCTTATCACTTTTATGTTGATGGAACCCGTAAGATCACTGGTTCGGCCGAAGAAGAAATGAAAGGAAGTGCTTGGCTCGCCTCATTTGGTATGCAAATGGGATTAACACGCTCTTTTTATCTGGGCTTCTCTTTAAACTATCATACACTTAGCATTGACGAGACTTCGCTTAACTCGGTCGTTAATGAGGTCGATTTAAGTTATACCAGTTTCTATCCGGCACTAGAGGTTTCGTTTCGCTTTGGTGGCTCACCTTCTCGCTCTCGAGCGAGAAACTCCTTCCCTCGCTCTTGGCGTCCTTAGAAAGTTTCATTATTGTAAGTTTTTCAAATTTTTCTGAGTAAAGCGGCCTTTTTAAAATTTATTTAGTAGTTTTTCCCCATCACTATAAGGGGATCCTCATGTTAAGAATGTTCGTAAAAAGATTACTTTTAAGCGCTACTCTCATCTCAAGCTCGGGGCTTTATGCTGACATCTCCCTAGGGAATCAGAATTATTGCGCGGCAATTAGAGGAAATGGAGATGCAATGCCTGCTCATTGGGGTGCAATGGCCAAGATTGTCGCTGAAAAAGGTATTCCTTCTGCAATGGCCGGAGGAAGTTCGGCTAGCATTACCATGTTTTTGATTGAAAGCTTAAGTCTTAATCAATTTGTTTCGCGTGAAGACTATCTTGAGCAGGCAACTTTGATCAAATCTTTTCAGGGATACTTTGAAGCTTTGGCCTATACAGATGAAGGTCAGGCAATTCTTAATCTTTTAAGTGATGCTCCTGAAATCAGACAGCTTGTAGGCCTCGCACAGGATTTAGAAAATCTTGAGCTCTCGCCAAAGCAGTGGATTTTAATCAAGGAAAGTTTATCTCAGATCCTTAATCTTTTAGATAGTCAGCAAGTATTAAGTCTTGTGAATCCTGAGTTTGCCGATTATGTACAGGAGACTTTAGGGATTATGGTCAATGCCCAAGAGGACAGCTCCTTAGAAATTTTGGCGGTTTTAAATTTTCGAAAAT
>SKIL01000248.1 GCA_007116425.1 Bacteriovoracaceae bacterium
AACTTCAATAATACTTTTTAGATTTTCAACGGCCTGTGGTTTTTCTATTTTCGAAACAATCGGAACAATCATCTTTAGATCATGCAAAAGAGTTTTAACTTCTATAATATCTTGAGGTTTTCTAACAAAAGATAGTGCGATATAGTCAATGTCGTATCTAAGGGCAAAAAGAAGGTCCGCTCTATCTTTCTCGGTAAAGGCGGGAGCTGAGACTTCACAATCGGGGAGGTTAATCCCTTTATTTGATTTCAGCTCTCCCCCAACCAAAACTTTTATCTTATAGGCATTCCCCACTCTCTCTACGGCCTCAGCAGTTAAAAGACCGTCATCAAAAAGAATCCTGGCACCATCATGACAGTCATCCACAAGCTTTTCATAAATAGTTGGAATATATCGATCCTTAAATTCTGGATATTCTTTGATATATTGCTCTCTAATTGAAGAAGCTCCAATCACCCACTCATCACCACCCTTTAAGATCAAATTTTGTGGCAATTTATCAACACGAATTTTTGGCCCTTGAAGATCGATTAAAATAGCGACTTCCTGACCCACGTTTTTAGAAGCTGTCCTAATATTTTGAATCAGCTGAGCGTGAGACTCATGAGTTCCATGACTCATATTGACTCGAGCAACGTTCAAACCGGCGAGAATAAGTTTTTCAATAATATCAACAGAGTTAGAGGTTGGGCCAAGAGTCCCAACAATTTTAGCTTTGCGCATAGTTTTGCCATTCACTTTTTAGTGGTTTTTTTTACTATTTATATTTAATAAGGCAATTTGTCTAAAGAACTTGTTAAGTAAGTGAAGACTGAGTGCGCTGATGGTTCAGCTCGCGCTGCTGCTGCGCGTTCTTTAAATTCTCAATACGACTCTCAAACTGCGTTGTTAAGCGAATTCTATCCATTTCAGCTTGCGCCTTTAATTTGTCATACTCTTCTCTGGCAGATGAGAGCCTGCGATCCATCTCGGCCTGGTTCTCTTGCCTTTCACGGTAAAGTTGAGACTCATACCTTTCAGTAAGGTCATTAACTTTTTGCTCAAACTCTCGATGTGCTTGGGTCATTCTGCGATCGTGCTCTGACCGCATTTTCATAATTTCCTGCTCGTGCGCCGTGTCCTTAACATTCATTTCTCTTTCAAGCTTTGCAAGATCTTGCTCTCTTTGACGAGAAAATAATTCACGCTGAGAGTTAAGTTCTCGCGTCAGCTGGGTTCTAAGGTTGGACATCTCTCTCTCATGCCTCTCTGTCAACCGCTCATTTTGCTGACGCTCTTGGTTGAGCTGTTGAGTTAAACTCTGTTCTCTTCTTTGCATCTTTTCATTTAAAGAGATCTTTAACTGTTCTTTTTCTTCATGATGCTTTTGGCGCTTTTGCTGAATCAATTCCGTTCGAGATTGAGCAAATTCATCGCGCATTTGCTCAAAAATCTCGCGATTTCTTTCATTCATTCGCTCAACTGTTTTATTATGTTCACTGCGCTGCTCTTCTAAGCGAGAACGAACTCGCTGGCCTTCAGTGACAGACTGACCTTCGCGTCTTTGCTCAGATTCTGCCAAGCGTGCCCGATACGCTTGAATCACATTTTTATTTTCCTCTTGAAGTCTGGCCACTTCAGTCTCTCTATACTCTCTTAACTCTTGATCTTTACCCTGTAGCTCCTCAACTCTTCTCTGATTTGCGGCACGCAAGGTTTCTTGATGTTGATCATTTAATTGAATTTTGTTTTGCTGATTTTCAATATTATTCTCTTCCATTCTCTGACGCAGATGATTCAGCCTATTTTCATAGCTAGTTTCTAGCCTTTCACGACTTCTTCTCTCTTCGTCAAGCTGTGTCCCACCAGTTAGCATTTGATTGGTTTTATTTCTAAACTCTTCCATATCGCGAGAAAATTTATTTTCATTCTCTCTCAAAGATTCTCTATGACGCTGTCGCTCAATCATATTCGTTCGATCATTACGCTGCTGAATATCCTCAGTAATACGTCGAAAATTTCCTTCAATCTGCTCAATATCGCGCATCTTTTGATTTTGAATTTGGTCTATCTTATTCGAGTGATGATTTCGCATTTGAGTTTGCTGATCATTGTGTACATTTCGAACAGAGTTCAATTCTTCTTTGTGACGAGACTTTAATCCGGCCATAGATCTGGCCCCATCCTGCAACATCTGATTTCTTTCAACTTCATACCCTCGATGGATATCACGCTTTTCATCACGAGATGCTTCTTGAAATTCTTGAAGTCCCTGCCTTTGAGCACGTCGATAGTCTTCAACCTGTCGATCAGTATCTCGAAGATTTCGCTCTAAGGCGACTTCGTACCTCTCTCGATTCGACTGGTTAACTTCGTCAAAATAAGTTTGGCGACTATCTAAATCATCTTGATAGGCCCTAGAAATATTTTGTAGTTTTCTATCGTATTCATTACGTAACTTAATTCGTTCTCGCTCAAAATCCTCACGGCGTTTCGCAACCTCTTGCCTAAACTCTTCTTGCTTTTCTTCGATTGTTTTTTTTGTGATATCACTGTGACGGTTTTTATGATTGGCAAGCCGCTCTTCCATCTCTTGCTTTTCGCGATTAAATTCTTCGAATCGCTTTTGTTCTTTTGCCTCATGGTTTGCTTTCAAATGATTCGTCTGGCGCTCATACTGATCTTTGAGTTCCTGTGCTCGGTCACGATAATGTTCCCTATTTTGCGCCAATCTTTGATTATAATCTTGAATATCCATGAATAAGCATCCACTCCTTGGACTCTACTACTCTACTATTGTAGCGAAAAAGGCATAAAAAAAACGCCCATGGAAAGAATTGCCACGGGCGTGAGGAAAATAAACTACAAAATATTGAAGAAATCGCTTAACGATTTAAAATTTCGTCAATGATCTCACTGAAAGCATCTAACGGCTGCGCTCCACTAACCATCATACCGTTGACAAAATAAGTCGGTGTTGACTGAACCCCTAGTTCTCGACCTTGGGCCGCATCTGCATCTACTCTTGATCTAAACCTCTCAGAGCTTAAGCACTCCTGAAAGTCGTCCATATTAAGGCCAACTCTTCGCGCTTTTTCTGTCAGGCCGGCAATTGAGAGCCCTTCTTGATCCGCAAACATGGCCGCATGCATATCCCAAAATTTCGTCTTATTTTGCTCATGAGCACAAAGGCCTGCTTGAGCAGCGTGATGAGCATGCTGATGAAATGGTAATGGGAAATTTTTAAAAACTACTCTAACTTTATTTCCATACTTATTTTGAACCTCTTTCATGATATCAGCGCCTCGGCTACAAAATGGGCATTGAAAATCAGAAAACTCAACAATCGTAATGGCCGCATCACTTCGTCCCTTTGAAGGAGAATCACCGACCTCGACATCAAATACCGGTCGCTGTGGCCTTTCAAAATAAACCTCCACTGGATTTTCAGCAGTTTTCTTTCCAAGCCATTTATCAATCATATCTTTCTTTTTTTCCATCATGATAAACTGAGCGACCCTTTCGCGCATTTCATCTGTCACCTGACTTTGTGGAATATTGCGATCCTGAATAAAAGCTTGAATCTCTTCTTGTGAAGGAGAAGCGTCCGATAGAATATACTGCTCTAAAAATTGATCGTTAGAGAGTCCTTCTTTGCGAGGATCAGCGCTAATCAACCGCTCTAGGATAAGACCTTGCAAGCGATTCATTTTTATTTCATAGACTTGTCTTTTCGCTTCATAAAGCTCGTTTTGAATCCCACTATAAAGCTCTTCCATTGTAATTTCTTGAGAACCAATTTTAGCAGCAACACCTTCTTTCGGAGCGGGCTTGAAAATGTAGTTCGGTCGAGATTCAACTTCTTTCGTACAAGAAAAAAGCCCCAGTCCCATGGCCACAAAAAGGGCGAACAAACTAATATAACGAGTAAACTTCATATCTTCTCCTTGATGGATTACGAGCAGTTTAAAAAACAAATTCGCTCTTATTCTACCGAAAATCAAGCTGAATGAGAAATCTCTTTTATGAATTCTTGATATACATTTGAACTTTTAATTAAGTCTTGATGTTTCCCCGACGAGACGAGTCGACCATTTTCCATAACAATGATTTGATCTGATTGAATAATTGTTTCAAGGCGGTGTGCCACAATAATTGTTAATGAGTTTTTTTGAACTAATAAAACAGACTTTCTAAGCGCCAGCTCCAACTTTGAATCTAGACCAGAGGAAATTTCATCAAAAAGCACAATCGTTTTTTTCAAATAGCAAGCACGCAAGGCCGCCACTAATTGCTTTTGCCCCAAAGACATCTCTGCGGGAGTCACCTCTTGAGTCGGGTCAGGCATCCAGACAAGAACATAAGGAATCTGCGAACAAACCTCTTCCCAAAATGCAGGAAAATCTTCAGGTGTATCTTCTTGCATTGTGATATTAAAGGCCATTGACTCGGAAAAAATATGCGAATCCTGACTAACGATCCCGACTTGCTCACGGTAAGCAATGATGTCTTCAAGTCCTTTCCCAGGATAGTGAATGTCATTGCAAGCGTGACAACTCAAAACAATATCCGCCTGAGTCGGAATAATATTTCCAGAGATAATATTTAAAAGAGTAGACTTACCGCTACCGGAAAGCCCTACAAGGCCAAGCAGTTCTCCTTTATGGCCTGTAAAATGAATATCTCTTAGAGCAAACTCATTTTTATCAGTGTCTTGTTCACTGCTATAAGAAAAATGTTTAATATTTACAATTAAGGAGCGAAAGTCTTTAAGCTCCTTATCAATTTTCTCCTCAGGTGAAGATGCCCCATATTGAAGATCTCCAAGAAACTCACCTAAACGTTGAAAGCCAGAAACGGCCCTTTGAACTGAAGCGATCTTACTCGCAATATCTTTAATTGGCCCAATTGACCTTTGGATCAAATCGACAATCGCAAGAATAATTGCTGCCTCAGTTATCTGAGAGTAAGGAAAGATTAAAACAACAAGGGCCAAAAGAATCGGATAAAGACTTTCTGCAACAGAGTAATACGAAGCATCCCATACGTTTGCCTTAAGCTGCTTGTTTAAAAAATCATCAAAGTGTGAAACGCATTTCTTTGAAGCATACTTTTTATGATCAGTATAAAAGCTCTCAGAAAGCCCACCCATAATATTGGCGACTTCCTTATACATATGACCTCGAGATT
>SKIL01000103.1 GCA_007116425.1 Bacteriovoracaceae bacterium
AGTGTCCTAACTTCGGGGTTTCGATCTGCTTTACGTATAAGACTTATCAGCTCGAGTTTTGCATCTTTGGTAAGCGCATTATAAACTTTTGGCCGGTTAATTTTAAGAATAAGTGTTTGGCCACCATTCTCACTTATTTCTACGATATTGTCAGGATTACCTTGTGACATTGTTCACTCCACTACTTTACTCGTCATTTATTCCTATACTCAGGCTTCCTTTTTTCTAAAAAGGCACGCATTCCTTCCTCTCTATCGTGAGAAGAAAAGCCGAGATAATAATTTCTTCTCTCAAAGTCTAAGCCTTGAGAGAGCGGTGTTTCAAAACTCTTATTAATAGATTCTTTGATAAGTCTTGCACTCACAGCAGAGTGGGAACTGATTTTACAGGCCATATTTAATGTTTCACTTAAAAGACTTTTTCTGGGAACCACTTTTGCAACTAGATTCCACTCATAGGCCTTTTGAGCGTCAATCATATCGCCACTAAGGCACATCATCATGGCCTTAGATTTACCAATCGCCTTAGTTAGTCTCTGAGTTCCACCTGCACCCGGCATTGTCCCAACCTTGATTTCTGGTTGTCCAAACTGGGCATTATCTGCTGCAATGATAATATCACAGGCCATGGCCAATTCGAGCCCACCACCAAGAGCGTACCCAGATACAGCTGCAATCATTGGAGTTTTGACTTGATCAATAATTCTCAACATTCTCTCTCTTGTGTGAAAGAGTTGGTCCATACTTGAAGCTTCGACTAATTCTGATAAATCAGCGCCGGCCGCAAAGGCCTTTTCATCTCCAGTTAAGATAATGCATTTTATCTCGGAGTCTGCATCGAGTTCTAATAAGGCCATGGCCAGGCTTTCAATAGTTTCATGAGAAAGAGCGTTTAGAACCTTTGGCCGTTGAAGTCTAATTAAGGCCACCCCGGCCTTATTATCTACATGTTTCTCAACAGTTAGAATTGGACTTTGGTGTGAGGTATTTGTACTCATATCCTAGAGGTAACCTCTTTGCTCTTGATCTCTTTCAATCGCATCAAAAAGGGCCTGGAAGTTTCCTTCTCCAAATCCATTGTGCTTTTTACGCTGGATAAATTCAAAGAAAAGTGGCCCCACATAAGTCGCCGTAAAATTTTGTAAAAGGTAGCCTTCACTGTCGCCATCAACTAGTAGTTGTGTTTTTTCTAAGACATCTAGGTCTTCTTCTACAGGCATTCCTCTTTTTGGAATATCCTCATAGTAGGTGTGAGGAATATCTAAAAACTTTATTCCACGCTCTCTTAAGTCTGAGACTGTTGAAATGATGTCTCCGCAGGTTAGAGCAATATGTTGAACCCCTGCTCCATTGTGGAGATCGAGGAACTCTTGAATTTGGGATTTCCCATTGGCCTCAGATGGCTCATTGATAGGAATGATTACGGCGCCGTTTGGAAGTTGGACAACTTCTGACTCAAGGCCGGTTTTCTTTCCCTTGATGTCAAAATATCTTGTAACCTCAAACCCATAGATTTGTTTATAAAAATCAACCCACTTTTTCATTTCTCCATGTGGAACATTGTTTGTAAGGTGATCAATTCTCGCAACTCTTGCACGTAATGGTCTTGAGTCAGGGTCACTTTCGTGCTTTGTAAGGTGAGGTCTAAAGTAGGCCTTCGGGCGCTCGACAAATTCATTTAAGACGTCGCCAAAACCTTGAATTGATGCTGTTCGATAAACGCCATGCTCGGACTCGACAGTTGAGAGTTTGGACACAAGAGTCGCCCCTCTTGAGACCGCTTCATTTATCGCATGTTCTGCGTCTTCTACGAGAAATGAAATTTTCGAAACACCTTCTCCATGATTAGAAAAGTATTTCGCTGGGTGTGAGCTTTTGTCTGAGCTGGCAACGAGAAGAAATCGAACTTGGCCTTGAGAGTAGAGCTCGGTTGTATTTTTGGCCCCATCACTATACGTTTTTTCAAAACCTAATGTGTAAAAGATTTCTCTCATTTCAGTTTTATCCAACGACTCACAAGTAAATTCTAAGTGGTCAATCGCCTCTATTCCTAGTGGGTTCTTCTCATCAATCAACTTTTTCATTTCTCAACCTCTATATACAAATAATTAAAATTGCGCCCATTGTTGTATAAAAAAAGGCCCTATTCAAGCTGTTACATGTCATGTTTGTGCGTCGTGTAGACTATTGAGATTTTTACATCTTTTTGCATTAGTTATAAGCTGTAAAATTGATCAGTTAAATATTATCGGCCCTTTACGACAAAGGCCGTTTTAGAGAGGTGTTTCGTGACATCATATAGGATTCTCAATGGGAATGAGCTCATTGTTCAAGGTGCTTTAGAGGCCGGTTTTTCTTTGTATACGGGCTATCCCGGCTCTCCGCTTGCCGACTATTTTAATATTTTACATGCGAAGCGTAAAGAACTTGAGACTCGAGGAATTCGAGTTGTTATTGCCAATAGTGAGGCCAATGCTGCTGCCATGGCCAGTGGAGCAAAGCAAGCCGGTCGCGACTGTCTCGTTGGCATGAAGTCTATGGGATTACATGTGGCCAGTGATGCGCTCTCGGTTGGGAACTTTGCTAATCCTTGCCGGCCAAGATTGGACTCTGAAACGAATGAAGAAATTTATCCTGGTGTGGTCATTGCAGTTGGTGATGACCCTTGGTCAATTTCTACATCGACACCTGCAGACTCTCGTTATTTGTATAAGCATTTACATATTCCTTTTCTAGAGCCTTCTACTCCACAAGAATTAAAAGACTGGATGAAACACGCTCTTTGGATATCGCAAAGATCAAGTGTTTACCAAGGGATACTCTTAACAACTTTTATGGCCGAAGGTGGAGGGAGAGTGACTTGTGGCGATTGGGCCGAGATTAATAAAGACGAGGTCCATTTAGATCCCTCAACATTTGACCTGACGAAAAATGTTATGGTTCCGCCAAACTCTCTTCTTGCAGATCGTGAGATGATTGAAAACCGATTTCCAAAAGTTGAAAAACTCTTAGAAAAACTTCGTCTCGATCAAACTTTTGGAAATATGGAACAAAGTGGAGCGTCTAAATCCCAAATCGGATTTCTTTCAAGTGGTGTTGTTTTTGAAACATTAAAACAGGTTTTAGAAGAAGGGGAGCTGTTAGATCATTTTTCCTTATACAAATTGGCCTGTTCTTATCCTATTTGTGAATCACTCATCTTGCCATGGCTCCAGAGTTTAAATTCTCTCGTTATTGTGGAAGAAAAGCGTGGCTTTCTAGAGTCGCAGATAACTGAACTTTGTCAAAAACATGGACTGAGTCTCAAAATATATGGGAAAAGCTTTGATGGCCAAGCTGGTTTTCCCGCGCATGGCGGGTTAAATTTTGAACAGGTTCAAGAGGGTGTAAAGCGAGTCTTAGAGCTATTAAACTCTAACTCATCTTTGATTGAAACCTGTCGCGAAATGGAGTATGAATGTTTTTCATGGCAGAGTAGCTCTGAGGAAGATGGTTCTGCGACTTTAAACTTACCTAAGCGCTTACCAACTTTTTGCCCGGGCTGTCCACATCGAGAAACATTGAGCTTACTCGTCGATTTACGAAAAAAATTAAAACAAAAAGGTGTTGATCTTATCTCCCATGGAGATGTTGGATGTTACTCCTTATCTTTTTTACCACCCTTTAAAGAAATGCATAATCTTTCAGCGATGGGCCAAGGAGGGGCGCTGGGAGCAGGTGTTGACTTGTTTACAAGTAATCCGTCGGTTGTTTTGATGGGAGACTCTACATTTTTTCACTCTGGGATGACCGATATTTCAAACTCTTTGCAATGTGGCCATAATATTACTTATATTCTCTTAGATAATGACAATACGGCCATGACGGGTCATCAGATGACTCCTCGAAGTGGTGTTTCTGTCGATGGGCATCAACGTCCAAGACAAGATATGCTTAATTTGGTTAAAAGCCTTGGAGTTGGCGATGCCATTGAGGTGAATCCATCTGATCGCTATTTTTATCAAAATCTTCTGATGGACTATATCGATCGAAAAGGGGTCAAAGTCATTATTTCAAATAAGGAGTGTGCTCTAACTTATCATGGCAGAAAAAAGTCTCAGGAGAGAAAAGATTTTGCACAAAATAAAGTCCAAAAAAATCGCACCTTCTATCATATTAATACTGATTCCTGTGAAGATTGTAGGGCATGTGTTGATCTTACCGGTTGTCCTGGATTAGGCCAAGTTCTTGACCCGTATGGAACAAAAGTCATGATTGATCCTCAAATATGTGTATCTGATGGTTATTGTACAAAAATTAAGGCCTGTCCAAGTTTTGAAAAAGTGGATGTACGGGACTATCACCCAACCATGTATAAAGAAAAGAACACTGAAACTGGAATGAGTGAAGACTCGATTCCTCTTCCTAAACATATTCATAAATCTTTTGACGATATAAAATCTGGTCAGGATTTGCGAATCGTTGTCACTGGTGTTGGTGGCTCTGGGGTGACAACTATCTCAAAGGTTCTTTCTAAGGCCGCTCAGCATATGAATGGTGAAGAGGGGATTGATTTTAAGTTCATGGATCAAAAAGGTTTGGCCCAAAGAAATGGTAATGTTACCGCTCATCTTTGTTTTTATCCAAAAGGTCAGTCTCGAGGCGCCGTAACTCCAAATGGTACGGCCGATCTTCTATTGTCACCAGATCTCTTAGACGGAGGAAGTCATATCTCTTTTTTACAGAAAGAGTCCGGGCTTTCAATCTTTGATCAGCAGTTTCAAATTCCTCTAACGCTTCTTTTGGATCGAGGAGAGCAAGAAAAACCTCTAACCCCTCAAAAACTGCGTGAAGCACTTGAGTTAAAGTTAGGGTCCCAAGTTGTCATCGCCCCATTGAAAGATGTTTGCTATCAAGTTTTCGGAAAGGCCGTGTACGCTTCTGCAATGATTTTGGGAGTGGCCTTTCAGAAGGGGTATTTGCCATATGATCTTTCTGAACTAAAGCATGCATTTGAGACCTCTGTACCTAAGAGTGAATTTGATCACAATTGGAAGGCCTTTCAACTTGGAAGACAATGGGTCGAAGGAAAAGATCTTAACCTTGACTATGACCAGGATGCTGAGTCTGAAGAGAAAAAGAGCTTGACTCTCATTAGACAGTCTTTAAAAGAGAGTATGTTGC
>SKIL01000229.1 GCA_007116425.1 Bacteriovoracaceae bacterium
ATGGCCGTTGTCTTTAAAACAGAGCAAGGTTTGGTTGGGCTCATGGTTTCATCCTTGGGCGAAATTCCTGAAGTACCAATTTCTTATATTCATACTACATCGGACCTCGGAAGTATTGAAAATTCATCTGTGGACTCCATTGTTCGACATGAGTCAAGTGAAGAGGATAAACCCTCAATGCTTTTGATTTTGAACACGACAAACCTTGTGAAAAATCTCTGTGAGGGGAAAACATTAGAAGTTTCTAGTCAGGAAAAGAAAAAAGCTGCTTAATTTCTAGAAAGTTGTAAATATCTTTGGCCAAGCTCTATAAAGCGAGTGAGAATTGAGGTTTCTTCTCTGGTTAATTTTTCCTCGCCTCTGTTTTCTCTATAATCATGAGTGTTTAAAGAAAATGTTTTATCAATATTATTCCAGAGGTTACTATAAGTAACTTTTGAGACGGATTGATCTGCGGGTTCGATTAATGTGATTAGTTCTTGCTTAAATTCGCTAAGAGCATAGGAGGTGATGATACTGTCAATGATGATTTTATCATTGACTGGGAACGACTCTTTAAAACCCCTTGTTTGAATCCCTGCTGATTGAAGTTTCAAAAGTAAAGGGACTGTCTGGGAGAAGTTATTAGTGTCATTTGGAACACGAAATAATATATTGATATTTATTGAGGGCATTTCAATTTTTTTTCTAACTAGTGCATCGGCAATAATTGGAGTGAAGCCACTTGAAGTAATGAGATTTATATCCTCTTGTGCTTTTGCGATAAGCCCAAGAATGAAAAGGTCTGAAGATTCAGTATCTGTAAGCCTTAATGTTGTTAGGCCATGCAGTGGGTATTTCTCTCGAAAAATAGTATGCGGATGTACATGACTAATTTTATTTTGATGGCGGTGAATAAAAAGACCCGCCATAGGGCCCTTGATGTGAAAGAGACCACTATCTCCCTTTAAGAATAAACTAGGAGACTCACCCTTTATGTTAATAAAAATAAATGGAGGAGTATTTTTTGTCGCTATTATTTCGATATTTTCGAGATGCTTTTTACTTAGAGATTTTTCAATATTTTCTATATTTGAAAGTATTCTTACTTCATGTGGAATAACTGTTCGGAGCTCGTTTAGAGAGATTCTTTCAAAAGAGTTTCCAGGGATAGGGCCAATACTGTCGATATAGTGATGGATAGTCTTAGAGTTAACCTTTGCCATAATATTTTGAGCAGTAATATATTCCGAAGTTATGAGTGAGTTTTTAAAAGTTCTATCGCCTTTAATGTTTGCAAGGTGATTTGCCGTATAGCTAAAGATGCTATCGAGCTGCGATGGTAATCTGAATGTCGGTCGTTGATTTGCAAATTTTTCCTCTGTGGTTGAACTTGGAAAATAGTTTTTTATGAGAGCATGTCTCCAACTCTCTATATTTGAAGCGTTACCAGAGTAGTAGTGATAGAGGTAGTTCTCCTTGGCCAAAACAAACTTTCTAAACATAATCATATAGAGTGCATTTTCAAGCTTTTCAGGGGAAGGTGAAACAAATCGATAATAAACGATTGCTTTGAGTTCTTGATGAGAAATTATGGGATCAAGAGCTTTTATAAACTGTAGGGCTTCGTCCCTTTGTTCTTGAGGTAAGGAGTTGAGTCGTGAGTAGAATTGAATATCTTTTGGAATCTGTTTTTCAATATTATCAATATAAAATTTTAATCTATTTTCTTGATTAAGTAGCTCTAGAGCTGGAACTTCATAATCACTCGACCTGACTTGATTCGAGGGTGCTATGTAAAAGAATAAACAAAGTATAATGAGCTTCTTCATAGTTTAAAAAGATTGAACGGGAAGAGGTGTGTAAAGACTTTGTGCCTGTGTTTCACCTAGCTCGGGGGCCAAAAAACTAGGGAATGGAGAAAAACTATCTATTCTAAAGGAACGAACTATATCGTACTTAAAAGTTTTTGAAAGCAGTTGTTCAATCGAGTTTTGAATATACCCTTGTTCTAAAGAGAAGTGTCCTTCTAGTCCCACTTCACTTCTTGATAAAGTTGTAAAAATCTTAGAGCTTTCTAAGTCTAAGCTATCATCGAATAGGTTATAAGTAAGGCTATCAATTCTAGTGTAGTAGTTCTTATTATCAAGTTTGCCACGAATGCTTAAAAAACCAGATTGATGTTTCTCTCTTTCATCTTCTGTAAGTTGGAAAAATTCTTTTGATCCTTCAATCTGGTAAGGGATAATATGTCCGGGGGTCCAACTAAGAGTTTGCGCTCCTAAGTTGAGTCCCTGATCATCATGTGTTAGCTCCTGAAAGAGATCTACTGTGACATAAAACTCTCTAGAGCTTTTGTTTTGAAAGTGAGTTCTTTCTACCTTAAAACTTTTCTCGGATTCAGTTAGGTCATCTTTGCGACGATGAAGATACAAGTCGAGTTCACTTTTATCGTTTATCTGATAAATCCTTCTATATCGAAGCCGAATATTTGAATCTAAGCTTTCGCTATGATTGAAATAAAATGTAATAGCTCCGTGGACAAACTGATAAACTTCCGCTGTTCGAGGTAAAGTGTTCTCACTAATTCTTTCAGAGAGGGCGGTTGGGGCATTTTGTAATCGGCTTATGGAGTTATAAAGCTCACCTGTGTGCAGATGCGACTGGTGTTTGTACTTTTTAAATAATGACGGTTGCTGCGGTCTTTGAATGAAGGTTGGAAATGTCTGAACTTCAATAATAAAATCTTCATAAAATTCGTCAGTATCATTTTTCGCCATAGACCTTGAGACTTGAGAGAAATGCTTTATCCCATCAAGAAGTGAATCTTGCTTAAAGAGCTGAGTATGAAGAAATTCTCTGACTTCTTCTTCCCATCCTTTTGGGCCAATGGTTTGAACTGAGAGGTCTTGATCTAAAATTCCCCTAAATCTCTCTCTTGCAAAATAATCATTTAGTACTCGAGTTGAAAAAAGATAGCGTGACAATCCTTCTTGGTCTTTCTGTGCTTGTGGGTTTCTGACGAGGGTATTTTTTAAATCTGCTTGCCAATAATTCTGAGGCCCAGTGCTTTGAGTTTTTTGATAATAAATATACGATCCAAGCCCAAAACTTGAGACAGCGACCAAAAAGAATGACAGTTTTGATAATCTATTTATTCTCACACTCACAGTAAAATTGTACCTTCTAAATGAATTGGAAGTAAAAAAATAATGTTTTAATTCGGCGGTTCTACCCAAAACTTAAGATATTCCTCATTGAATGCTAACTTAGTTTTGTCTTGTATTCTGTCGATATAAATAACACCATGCAAGTGATCGATTTCATGTTGAAATACCGTGGCCATAAATCCCTGAACTTCAATCTCATGCTCATTCGCCCACTGGTCAAAAAATCGTACTTTTATGTGTTTGGGCCTTTGGACTTCTCCTCGAAGTCCTGGTACTGAGAGGCAGCCTTCCCAGAAAAATTGGGTGTCTTTGGTTAAGTAGCTGATTTTTGGATTTATAACAGTCAGAAGCTTGTGCCCCTTAAAGCTAGGTAGCTGCATAGACTCTAAGAGCTCTTGAGAGTAGCGGCTTGAGGTCGGTCCCTGGCCTGGGTCGGCCTCAGGGACGCCAATAATGGCCAGCTGGATGAGCTCACCAATTTGGGGGGCAGCAAGACCTATTCCCTCGTTGGCCTGCATGGTTTCATACATATCATCTATAAGTTTGAGTGTTTCTTCTGAGCTTATCTCATCAAGAGTCATTTCTCTTGATTTCTGTCTCAGAAGAGGGTGACCCATTCTCAATATCTCGCGAACTGCCATAATCAACTCCAGGTTAATTTGAGCTTTCTCCTACTCATTTCTTATTATTTTCTTTAAAATAAATTGATTGTTCAACTCATTAGACCGTGAAATCGGTGTATAAAGGCTTTTTTACTTGATGAACACCGGCAACCTTTCAATAAAAATCTTATTTGTCTGCTTGGGTAATATTTGTCGTTCTCCAGCGGCAGAAGAAATTGCAAGAGTGAAGCTAAATCAGATGCTAGAAGGGCAGTCTTTGTTTATTGATTCGGCCGGGATTATTAATTTTCACGAAGGAAAGAGTGCTGACGCCAGAATGATTCATCATGCTCGAGAAAGAGGTTACCATCTGAAGTCTGTTTCTCGTCCCGTTCAAATTGATGATTTTGAGCAGTTCGATTTTATTTTGGCGATGGATAATCGTAATTTTTTAGACTTAATAGAGCTTTGTCCTAGAGAGGAGTATCGAGCAAAAATAATGAAGCTCTGCTCTTTTATTTCAAGTGACTCAGATTTTTCCAAGTATAGTGAAGTGCCCGATCCTTACTATGGGGGAAGTGAAGGCTTTGAGTTGGTTATAGATATTTTGGAGAGTTCAATGAGCGGGCTTGGTCAGTTTATTCAGAAAAAAGGTTTATCTTGAAAAATTATATCACTCCAAAGGGGCTTAAACGACTTCAGGATGAATACGACTTTTTGGTTAAGCTCGATCGTCCCAAGACTGTTGAGGTCGTGAAGTGGGCGGCATCACTGGGAGATCGATCGGAGAATGCTGATTATCAATATGGAAAAAAACGTTTGCGCGAAATCGACAAGCGACTACGCTTCTTGTCTCAGAGATTAAAACTTGCAGAAGTCGTTGATCCTGTTGGGTTTAAGAGTCAAAAGATTCAGTTTGGGGCAACTGTAGAATTAGAAAGTATTGAGGGGGAGATTAGAACGGTTTCTATTGTGGGAGTTGATGAAAGCTCTCCTCGAGATGGCCGCGTAAGTTGGCAGTCACCACTTGGCAAATCTCTCATTGGAAAAGAAGTGGGAGATGACGTGTCTGTGCAGACCCCCAGTGGAGTTGTGGAGTACAGTATTTTGCAAATTAATTATTGTGATATTCGTCTTCCTGCTTGGGAAGCCCCTGAGTTAAAGGAGTTAAAATCATGAGAGTCGAGTGCCCTATTTCAATTGGTGAATTATTAGATAAACTGACGATCCTTGAAATTAAGGTTGAAAAAATTAAAGATGCTCACAAAAATCAACTTGTCAGCGAAGAGCGAGATGAGCTTTGGGGGAAGATTTTAAGCCTGGGCGTAGATGAGGCCTCTGAAAACTTTAGAAAAGATTTAAAGGCCGTCAATTTAGAGCTGTGGGAAATAGAGGATAAGATCAGAGACAAAGAATATCAGAAATCTTTTGATAAAGAATTTGTCGAATTAGCGAGATCTGTATATCTTACCAATGATAGGCGATTTGAAATTAAGTCACAGATTAATGAGCATTTTGGGTCAAAGATACAAGAAGTAAAATCTTATAAAAAATATTAGAGAGTACCTAATCGAGACGGGATGGATTCATGGTAAAGAAAAGAAACGGACAAGATCTTCCACTAGCAAGAAAGTATGAGCTGTATGAACAAACGGTTCAAAATGTTGAGGCCGATATTGACTTCATAGAAAGTGAATATAAGAAATTAAAGTCAAGAGATGCTCGGACTTTGAGAGAGGACTTTGGTGGGACCGGTGCTCTCGCTTGTAAGTGGGTGGCCAGACATCCTGAAAATTTGGCCTGGGCCGTAGATCTTGATCCTGAACCGATACAATACGGACTTAAACGTCACTATGCTCTTCTCGATGATGAGCAACAAAAGCGTATGAAATATATTGAGGCCAATGTACTCGATGATATGGAATTTAAAACTGACATTGTGATTGCTTTCAATTTTTCATACTTTATTTTTAAAAAACGTAATCAACTTTTGAGTTATTTTAAGAAGGTTCGAGAGGGATTGAACGACGATGGTGTATTCTTTATTGACCTTTTTGGTGGCACAGAGTGTCGTCAGGAGCTTGAGGAAGAGACGGAGTTTGACAACCATACTTATTATTGGGATTGCGATAAGTATAACGCCATTACAGATGAGGCCACTTATTATATTCACTTTAAAGATAATCGCACTGATGAAAAGTTTGAAAAGGTTTTTCATTACGATTGGAGAATGTGGAGTATGGCCGAATTGCAAGATATTTTGTGGGATGCTGGATTTTCGGAAGTTCTTACCTATTGGGAAGAAGATGAGGAAGATGATGACGATGATGATGACAGCACAACAGGAAGTGGTCTGTTTTATCAGTCAAGAGAGGAAGACAATTGTGAGTCTTGGGTGACTTATATTGTTGCGAAAAAGTAATTTAATTTTTAGAAAAATCATTTTGAAGAGAGATAAACTTAATATGTGAGTCTCTCTTTGAAAGTTCCTGGGCCAAAGCTCTCTCTTTGTCTTTATCAAGCTCAGAAATTACCAAAAGCTTACTTTGGATATCATTGTCCTTAAGCTGATTTTCTTTTAGGTCAACCAAACTATTTATTTCAGATGTAATACTTTGACCTTGTCCTACTTTTGAATCTTTTTGTGCCCTTAAATGAGCAATGAAAAAAGGTCTGTCAAACTGACTTGTTTCAACCAATTGAGGAAGTTTATTATCTTGCCCTTTAGATCGTGCATAAATTTTTGAAAACTGACCGTTTGAGAGATAGTCAAGCTCAAGAAAGAAATCAGATTGTGGCGAGAGCTTTGATTCTGTTATCCAAAATACTCCTTTCACAGAGTGATCAATATTTTTTAGAAGGTTTAACTTTATCATTAGCTTTTTTTCGCCGATATTTTTTGAGAGATTGTATCTAAGACACCATTCACAAATGAGTAGGAGTCTTTTGTTCCATATTTTTTTGCCATTTGGACGGCCTCGTTAATAACAACCTTGGTTGGAACTTTTTCAAACTTAAGTTCATAAATACCAATCAACAAAATAGTGAGGTCAAGCTTATCAAGTCTTTCAATTGACCATTTAACAAGGGAAGCCTCGAGAAGTCCTTCGAGTTCACTATAGCTTCCCATAACACCATCAATTAATTTGTAGGCATAGTTCTTTGCTTGAAGCGGAAGCTGGTTATTTGGATGTTCTGTGTCTTGTTCTAGAAAGGTCGTATCAAAGTCATCTATTTCGCTCTGGCGCTCTTTTAAAAAATTTGGAGCGTTGACGTAGTTCTTTTTGTCGAGCTTAAATTCATCTAGCTGTAGGTGATAGAGATATTTAAGTGCATACTCTCTGGCAAAAGTATTATCGTTAGTGGAGCTCACGCTGATCCTTTTGGTCCTTAATTGTCGTTAATTTTTTACTTTTGGTCTTTGGGCGAGTTTTATTTTGTTTCTGCAAACTTTTGACAAAGTCCTCTATGTCACTATAGTCCCAATAAAATGAAGCAAATCGAACGTAACTGACAGGGTCAAGTTGATAGAGCCTTCTCATGACGATCTCACCCACATTCTCTGCGGAAATTTCAGTTTGATCAGACTCAGCGAGCTCTCTTTGAACCGACTCGATAACTCCTTCAAGCTGCGAAACCGCTATCGGCCTTTTTTGGCAGGCCTTTTTGAGTCCTCGCATAATTTTTTCAGGATCAAAATTCTCTCTCCTCCCGTCACTCTTGATAAGCATCGGCAGTTGAGGCTGAAATCTTTCATAGGTGGTAAAACGGTGGGAGCAATCTGAGCATTGCCTCCTTCGACGTATCGAGTCTCCCTCAAGCAAAAGTCTTGAGTCAATAACTTTGGTGTCTGGATGATGGCATATGGGACAGTGCAATGTTACCTCTTTTAAAATTCTTATATTGATTTAACTGTGTTGCAAGTTTTTGACAAGATTGAATGCTTGACGCGTTTATTTTTCACGTTTTATCGTCTAAATACACACACGATTTAAACTAAAGAGGCATTTTCTATGTTACGAAAAACGATTTCCGAGCTCATTGTCGTTCTTTTTCTTGTCGTTGTTGCTGGACAGTACCTTATTTCTTAAATTTAAAACCGCCTACATAGGGTAGACGGGAAATTTTCGGCACAGCTCTAAAACCTCTTCTCGCACCTTTTGGATGACGGCAGTATCTTGTGAGTTTTTAGCGACTTGCTCAATCCAGTTGACCAAAAGGTCCATGTGGTCTTCTTTGAGACCTCGAGTTGTAATCGCAGGAGTCCCCAGTCTTACACCTGAAGTAACAAACGGAGAACGTGTATCTCCTGGGATCATATTTTTATTACAAGTCATGGCCGCACTTTCAAGCGCAGCTTCGAGCTCTTTTCCTGAAAGGCCAACAGCATCTGTTTTAACGAGAACGAGATGATTATCGCTTCCACCTGAAACAATAGTGAGACCTTTGGAGTGAAGTCCATCGGCAAGCCTTTTAGCGTTGGCCAACACTTGTGTTTGATAAGTTTTAAACTCATCGGATAAGGCCTCTTTAAAAGCGACGGCCTTGGCAGCAATAACATGTTCAAATGGTCCACCCTGAAGGCCTGGAAATACATTAAAGTTGATTTTCTTAGCTAGTTCTTCATCATTAGTTAAAACAATTCCACCTCGTGGACCTCTTAAAGTTTTATGAGTTGTTGAGGTGACAATATGTGCGTGAGGAAAAGGTGAAGGGTGTAGACCGGCCGCAACTAACCCTGCAATATGCGCCATATCGACAAGAAGGTAAGCACCAATCTCATCAGCAATTTCTCTAAAGCGTTTGAAATCAATAGTTCTAGCGTAAGCAGAAGCGCCGGCGACAATGAGTTTTGGTTTTTCACTTAGTGCCTGTTCTCTAATTTGATCATAGTCCAAGGTTTCAGTTTCGAGGTTGAGTCCATAGGACACAACTTCGTAAAGTTTACCCGAGAAGTTTACTGGCGATCCATGGGTGAGGTGACCACCTTGGGATAAATCCATTCCCATGATTTTATCGCCAGGCTTAATGAGAGAAAAATAAGCTGCCATATTGGCCTGAGAACCCGAGTGGGCCTGAACGTTGGCAAACTGGCAATTGAAGAGTTTTTTTACTCGTTCAATCGCGTGAGTTTCTACTTGGTCTACAAACTCACATCCACCGTAATATCTTTTAGAGGGGTAGCCTTCAGCATATTTGTTAGTTAGTACTGAGCCCTGGGCCTGCATGACAGCAAGAGATGCATAGTTTTCAGAGGCAATAAGCTCGAGTCCAAGCTCTTGTCTCTCACGCTCTTTTTCAATAATCGCCATAATTTCTGGATCGATATCTGCAAGGTTATTGGCATTGGGATGAAACATGCTGAACTCCTTAAAAGTATAGGTCTAAGCTTTTTTAAACAATAGCGATGAGTTTGTTCCACCAAATCCAAAGGAGTTATTAAGAGCGTATTCAATATCTCTTTTTTCCGCTTTGTTTGGTGTGTAGTTTAAATCGCACTCTGGATCTTGCTCTTCAAGGTTAATGGTTGGAGGAATGATTCCTGTGTGTAGGGCCATAGCGCAAACAACACTCTCTAATCCACCAGCGGCACCTAAAAGATGACCGGTCATTGATTTCGTTGAGCTAACATTTAGTTTGTAGGCGTGATCTCCAAAAGTTTTTTTGATGGCCTTTGTTTCTCCAATATCTCCAAGTGGAGTTGAAGTTCCATGAGCGTTAACATAGCCAACTTGCTCAGGGGTGACTCCAGCATTTTGCAAACATTGGATCATACATCTCGAAGCTCCTTCACCTTCAGGGTGTGGGGCCGTAATATGATAGGCATCAGAACTTGTTCCATGGCCAACGATCTCAGCGTATATTTTTGCTCCACGAGCAACAGCTTTGTCGTAATTTTCTAGGATAAGAATTCCTGCACCTTCTCCCATAACAAAACCATCTCTTCCCGTATCAAATGGTCGAGAGGCCTTTTGGGGCTCTTCATTGCGCTTAGATAGGGCCTTCATGGAAATAAATCCCTGCATGGGAACATTAACCATGACACTTTCTGCACCACCTGAAACCATGACGTCTTGGTGACCCAACATGATTTCGTAGGCCGCACAAGAGAGGGCATGGGCGGCAGAGGCACATGCACTTGAGACACTATAGTTGACACCTTTTAGTCCAAGTTTAATCGTCAAAAGTCCTGGCGCCATATTGGGAATAACGGCCGGTATAAAAAAGGGAGATACTCGGCGAGGTCCCTTTTCGAGATAGGTATTATGTGTATTTAAAATTTCTGGGAATCCACCCATCCCGACGCCTAAAATAGAGCCAATTCGCTCGGCTTCGTAAGGGTTATTTTGATCTAGTCCAGAGTCTCTATAAGCTTCAAAACCTGAATGTAGAGTAAAGTGGAGGAATCGGTCATAGCGAGAATGCTCTCTGGCCTCAAGGATGTCTTCAGAGAGAGTAAAGTCTTTAACTTCACCTCCAATCTTTACTGCCAGATCATCAACGTTAGAGTGGGTGATAGTTGAAATTCCCGATTGTCCTTCAATTAAAGACGACCAGATATCTTTGAGGTTATGGCCATTGCCACAAATAGCACCCATACCAGTAATAGCGACACGATTTAATTGTTTTGGTGTTTGGCCCATTTGAATTCCTTCTGGATCTTAAATTCTTTTATTAAAGCGATCTCAAATAAAGTGGTTCACAAGCGAAAGAACGGCCTCGAGATTATATACAGGTAGAGTAAAAGGGCCTGACTGATAAAGAGAGACCCTTAAACATTTTAGTCATTAATTACTGCTTATTTTCAATATATGTCACAACGTCTTTAACGTTCTTGAGGCCTTCAGCATCTTCCTCTGGAATTTCAATTCCAAACTCATCTTCCATCTTCATCATAAGTTCTACGATATCGAGTGAATCAAGGTTTAGGTCATCGACAAAACTTGTTTCAAGTTTAATCTTTGACTTGTCAATTTTTGTTGCATCAGCAATGAGATTTACAACTTTCTCTTCCATTATCAATTCTCCTTACAATAAATGGTCAAGTTCAACTTCTATATATAAAGTCCACCGTCAATTTTAATCACTTCACCTGTAATATAAGCGGATGCCTTACTCAAGAGAAAGCAAACTAAGTTTGCAACTTCTTCAGTCTGGCCAAAGCGCTTTAAAGGTATCTCAGAAAGATACTTCTCTTTCACTCGTTCATCAAGCGAATCAGTCATTTCTGTTTGAATGAATCCAGGGCACACAGCGTTACATCTAACGTTACGCGAAGAAAGCTCTTTAGCATAAGACTTTGTAAAGCCGATGAGACCTGCCTTTGAAGCAGCATAGGCAACCTGTGAAGCATTTCCCATGAGTCCAACAATTGAGCTCATATTAATAATGCTGACATCTTGCGCACGCATGAAGCTTTTAGTGAGAATTTGAGTGAGCATGATGGCGGCCTTAAGATTGGTGTCGAGGACTTGCTGTAAGTCTTCCTCTTTAAGCCTTAAGATCAATTGATCTTTTGAAATGCCTGCATTGTTAACAAGCCCAGAAATGGACCCATGTTCTTTTTGAAACTCTTCTAAGACTTGCTTCATTTGATCAGTCTGAGTGATATCAAAAGGAAGTCCGATGGCATTAAAAGCACCAGCATCCTTGAGTTGGCCTTCCATTTCTTTGGCCACATCCTCTTTACCTTCACGATAATTAAAAACAACGAAGGCGCCTTGTTTCGCTAGGAAATCTGCTAGTGCCCGTCCGATTCCACGAGTTGCGCCCGTAATCAGAACTCTTTTTTCTTTTAGATCATTGTATTGAACGTTCATACAAGCTCCTGAAGTTGTTGCTCTAGTTTTTCCAAAGCATCATCGCCATCCATTGGAAGTACTTTTACTTGGCGATTAATTTTTCTTACAAGTCCCATAAGAACTTTGCCGGGACCTATTTCAAGGCAGAGAGTATTGTCTTCTAATTGCTGAATACTCTGTGTCCATTTCACAGCGCCTGCGACCTGGCGATAGAGGTTTTCTCTGATTGTGCTTGCCTCAGTTTCGGCACCGTATTCTTTAGCATCGATATTTGCGATATAAGGACACTGATTTGGCCTAATATCTATTGTCTCAAGGTGTTGTCGTAGTTTGTCTGCGGCAGGCTCCATCATTGAACAGTGGAATGGAGCAGAGACATTAAGCTCAACTGCTCGGTAAGGTTCTGTATAGTTTTCTTTAAGCCATTCGACCAACCGATCACAGGCCTTTGCACTTCCTGAGACTACTGTCTGTGAAGGTTCGTTGAAGTTGGCAGGCATGACAACTTCTTGATCTGTTGAAACTGCTTGGCAGGCCTTATGAATAATATCTTCTGGTAGTTTGAGTAGGGCAATCATTTTCCCTTCTCCTGGAGCTACGGCCTCTTGCATGTACTGTCCACGCAAATTAACTGATCTTACGGCATCTTCAAAAGAGAGTGAGCCGGCGGCAACGAGGGCCGCATATTCTCCAACAGAGTGACCCAAAACGCGCTCTATTTTGACATCATACTTATCCAAAATGGGAAGAACTTCATCAAGTAGAGCAATCGAGTGAGTCAAAATGGCCGGTTGGGTATTTTGCGTCAGTTTGAGTTGATCATCAGGGCCTTCGAGCATTAAGTTAGATAAAGCGTGGCCAAGTGAGGCATCGGCCTGGCCCAATCTATTGAATCCCTTCTTTTCTCGTAGGTTTGCTCCCATTCCAACATATTGGGCCCCTTGGCCAGGAAAGAGCAATGTTACAGATTTTGACATATAAAGACTCCTTAATAAGCGAAGTGGGAATTACTGCTTTATCAACTTGAAATGATGCTAGAAGCGCATAAGAGTTGCACCGTGGGTGAGACCAGCTCCAAAAGCATCCATAAGAATAATGTCTCCACGCTTTATCTTTCCTTCCTCTATCGCCTCATGAAAGGCCATAGGGATGGTGGCCGCAGAGGTGTTTCCGTACTTGTCGATATTGACTATAACTTTGTCCATGGGAACTCGTAAGAGCTTTGCAGTAGTTTCGATAATTCTGATATTGGCCTGATGAGGGACTACCCAATCCACATCTTCAAGTTTTATTCCTGCGAGTTCAATTACTTTTTTTGCATTACTGGCAAGAGTTCTCGTCGCGACCTTAAACATTTCTGTTCCCTTCATCTGCATGAAGTGTTCGCGTTTCATAATAATTTCAGGAGTGAGGGGACTGACCGCTCCTCCGTGGTATTGATTAAAAAAGTCTCTTCCTGTCCCATCAGTTCCGAGGCATGAGCTCAAAACTTCAGAGCTTTCTCCTTCGGGAGTCGGACCAAAAACTCCAACACCACAACCATCACCAAATAGGATACAAATTCTTCGGTCTTCCCAGTCGACTTCTGTTGAAAGCATTTCTGAACCAACTACAAGGACATTTTTGGCCATGCCTGTTTGAATAAAGCTATTTGCCATATTTGCGCCGTATACAAAACCAGAGCAGGCCACGGCAATATCCATACAAGCACATTGATTGGTAATACCAAGTTTTGTTTGCAAGATACTGGCAGAGTTAGGAATTTTTACATCGGGTGTAACCGTTGCAAAAATAATCATGTCGATATCATTGGGTTCAAGTCCTGCTTTATCGAGGGCCTGAAGTGTGGCCTTATAGGCCATGTCTGTTGGAAACTCTGCCTTTTTTGGGTCAGAGATATGTCTAGATTTTATTCCCGTTCGCTCAACAATCCATTCGTCACTTGTGTCAATTGTTTTGGCCAGGTCATCATTCGTAACTTTATTTTCTGGAACAAACATTCCGGTAGCTAATAATTTGGTTTTGATGGTCACAGTGCCCCCTCAAGTTGTGCACATAAAAAGCAAAGGCCCTTTTTTAAAGGGCCCAACCATTCTTTTTAAAAACATCTTATTTGGCAAGCGTTTAGAACCAGAATAATAAAAAAGATTTAGAGATCAAGATTACTCTTGACCTTCGTCTTCTTCCTCAAGCTCTTCTCTATCAGCTTTCGTTTCGAAAACTTTTTTGCCCTTGTAAACACCAGATGGCGTTACACAGTGACGAAGAGTAAGCTCTCCAGTTTCAGGATCAACGAGGATATTCCCTCTTCTACTTAGTTTATGATGTTGTCCGCCCCTGCGCTTTCCCTTGCGAGATACACTGGATCGTTTCTTAGGTACTGCCATCTCCAACTCCAATCAGATAGATCAACATTAACAATTCAGAAACATTGTAGATACGCTAACTGGCCTAAGTCTGCAAGTTTTTTTCTGCGCTTTCTGACATCCTTTCAATTTTACAGGAACTTAAATTAATCCTTTCCTTCTATTAAGACTATGGTATTGACTTGATGCACATGTTTAATCCGTTTATTTTTAGTTTTGGTCAATGCGTTGGAAGGCTTATTGAATGATACCAAGAAGAACCTATACTTCACTCATTTTTTTTATCGCCTCCTGGCTTGTTTTACCAGGACTCCTTTTTGCAAATGACAATCCAAGTACTTACGAGATTTATCAGCGTTTGAGAGAGAGCGCGCATACCCATGAGCCTATGCCTGTAAGGGTGGCAAGAACCAGAGAGTTTGTGAACTCTGGTCTTGTGACTTATGGTGCCGAGAAAGAGGGATCTTCTGCTCGTTTGGTGAGAGTTGCAGGCCCTGATGCCGAGTCTTTTTTAGATGCTGTTCAGTCTACAGATGAACTCTCGCAAGAGAGATTTTTGAGGGCCTTTTTTAGCGAGATGCTTTCCGCCCAAAAAATCGAAGTAGAGACTAATGAGGGAAAAATTATTAGGGCCAGTATTGGCTTTAATCATATGGATGATATTTCTAGGGCTTCTTCTGAAGAGCTTAATTTGGCCTTTGAGCGCTGGATGGCCCAAACCTCGGATTCTCCCTATTCATTTATGAATTTGAGTTTGCGCCGAAAGCTCTATTATGGAGAACTTCCGGGTATGGAGGAAATACTAGAGAGTCTTAATGACTTTAATCGCATGCAGTGGAAGGCGCTTTTGGGAGAGTCCGAATCATTTATTATGGGGGTTCAGTCTCAAGTTACAGTAGAGAATGGTTGGGAGATTAATTTTAGGCCGCAAAAGTCTTATGGTGAATTTGAGCGCATGATTTTGTGGTTCAGACAGATTATGGGGAGTAAAAATGAGTTATTTGAATCTCCTGGCCATCATCGCTTGGTTTTTCCGAGGCCAGAAATACTAGCTCCTTATGATCGAATTGCTTTTAATCAAGGCATGGCCGAAATGTATAAAAATGCCCAGGCCTATGTTGTCTTGCGGGGGATTCGTGGCAAGACAGGGATTAATATGGGTCAGTATAAGTTTATGATGGCCGATACTCACATGGATTTATTGAATCGACGAGCCAATGATATCTTTAGACTTGAGCAAGATTATATTGCACCCAATACGATGTCCCTAGAAATGCGGGCGGGAACTAAAGATCCAGAAGTTCAGCGCTTTGTTCAGCAAGTTGTAACTGCAAGGGT
The DNA here is from genome assembly GCA_007116425.1 of Bacteriovoracaceae bacterium. Lineage (GTDB taxonomy): Bacteria > Bdellovibrionota > Bacteriovoracia > Bacteriovoracales > Bacteriovoracaceae > SKIL01. The sequence continues at coordinate 15,258 of SKIL01000229.1, forward strand.
GGCAAATCAAGATTTTGCTGACCTTGCTCGAAATGAGTCATGGACTCTCTTATCACATCAAAATGTGGTCGGAGGATACCCGCTTTTAAATCCTGAGTTTCCCGAGCATTTAGTCTATGGCCATAAAGAAACGGCCAAACGATTTAAACTTTCAAAAAGTATTGTCAAAAAAGCTTTTGAAAATTTGTCTTCGATTGAGAGGCGTCCTCAGTACGGTGACGTCAAAAGAGTTTTTCTGCTTCCAGAGTTTTGGGTACCACTTTGGAATTGGGAAAATGCTCCGTATGTGTCTGAGACAAAGAAAGGTTTACTCAAAGATTTGACCCGCAACTTTCTCAAAAATATTGCTGAGTTGGAAAACCCCACAGAAAGACAGGTTCAAGAGATCTTAAGTGATTGGGTTAAGATTTCAAACCTTGATAAGGATATAGAAAACTATTTAAGGCCTAAGCCTATATTAGAGTCTGTTGAGAGTTTTCGTCCTCATGATTTTAATTTGAGGGCCTCTGGGGGAAGTCGCTCGGCGCGCGTTATTGATGTGAATCAAGTTGATCTTGGGCTCGAGTACACGGCCCGCTTTCCCATTCAAAACGATCTTCTCTTTACTGAACAGATACTTCCCGATGGGAAATTTCATTGGCTCTCGACGGCTTATGATTTAAAAAAGTCTGAGAGGAAAAAAGTTTTATTGGATGTGGCCAATGCTTTGGCAGAGGAGTTGGGAGCCGATTCTACTCGAATTCGGGAGCTTAAAGATGTGAGCTCTCACGGTCATGGATTGGGGATCGCATTTGAAATTTTAGATACAAAAAATCGCAAATGGAGAGTTGAGTGGGACGGAATTGGTCGAAGTTATAATCGTAAAGGAAATATTATTCAGAGGTCTCAAAGGGGGGGGCATATTGAGGTTGTGACGCCTAAGTTTCGGCCAGAGTTAGATGAAATTCATGCAATATACCGAGCGTTCGAACGGACAAATACATTTCCCAATTTTTCGCTTGGTGGGGGACATATTAATATCGATCTGGCGGTGTTTGCAGATCGACCAAGAGAGCTGGCCCGCTTCCTTACTCTTTTCCATCAGTACCGGGACATTATAGCATTGATGTATCAGCATCCTAAGCGGCTTCTGGCGGCCGAAGCGACTGAGGTTTCACCTCATCTTTCTCGCGCCCTTGCCGACTTTAAGGGAACAGAGGCAGAACTTAAAAAACTGCTCTATAACGAAAGGTATTTTAATACGCGAGTGGGGCGTAAAACTCGCTATGTTCAGCTCGACCTTTCAGCTTATTTTCAAGACATAATTCCAGCAAAATATATTCACGCTGATTTTGATATCGGAAATCCGAGCACCCCCTGGCGTCAACAATTTAGAGTGGATCCCAATGTTCGCAAGATGGAATTCCGTCTTTTTGGGGCGCCCGAAACCGCGCAAGAGTCCGCATTGCAAATTCGTTTAATCAGGGCCTTGCTCGATCGTGCTCTTAACACCGATGATCCACTTGAGGCGAGAGTGGCCAACGTCGATCTAGAGAGATTTAAGGCCAGTCCACAGATGGCACTTCAACGCTTAAAGCAAATGACCAATGATCTCGGTCTAGACTTTGAAGAATATCGGCCGGCCATGGCCAGAGGACTAGATCAATTAGATTCGTATATGAATTCCATTCATTATAAAACATTTGATCAAAGGGTCGCCCTTTATCCTAAATATGAGAAATGGGCCCCGGCCGTTGAGCCTAGATCTAGCTCTCGTGCCCTTAGTTCTGAAAATAGAAAATGGGGCAAAAATATTGTGCCAGAAGCAAAGAAATTAATGGAATTGCGCAAAGAGGCCAGAAATAAAGCCGCTCATCTGCGAAAAAGTCCAGGCCTAGTGCGTAAGGATGTTAAGCTGGCCCGAGTTGATGCTAAGTGCAAAGATATTGTGAATTTTCTCTTACATTTAAATTGAAACTGCCCCACTACAGTGGGGTTGCTGTACTATCAGGGGCTTATCAGGACCCTCTTGGAGTTCTTTGCGGCCAGCTCTGGCGCATAATCTACTGCGATAAAGTTGGGCATCCCAAGAAAAACACCCAAAACAGATCAAAATAAACTGTAAAATACAGAGGTTCAATATAAACACAACCCCACGATAGTGGGGCAGTTTCAAAAACATGAAGAAATTACCGGAAGGTCTTTAGAATTAATGCGGTGAAGCTCTTTATTTGGTATTATGCGTTAGCTTGTGAGTATGTATTAACAAAGACTTACAAGTTGGAGGTTTCATGTTGGTGGCCCTAACTGGTTTTATGGGAAGCGGAAAATCTACTCTGATGAATCGGCTAAAAGGAGCAGAGGGGTGGACCTTTCTCGATCTCGATCAAGAAATTTTAAAGC
>SKIL01000045.1 GCA_007116425.1 Bacteriovoracaceae bacterium
AAGGAAATTAAAATAGAGAAGGTCTATGAATATCTTCGAGAACGAAGGCCGCTAACAAGTACAATTCTTAATGAGTAAGGATAGAGATTCTCGCTTGCTGGTGCTTAGGATAAGTTCCCTTCGCAAAAAATGTGGCGATGCTTTTGTAACGACTGATCTAGAAGCAAATAATCAATCAAAAAGAAAACTCTATCTCACGCAATAGTAAGAAAACTTTCGAGCATTAACTTGATTGACATTTCTCACGGGGTTGGGATTTCTTAAGTATGGGGCATACACCATATTGTCATTTAATGCCCACGTTTGGTTATTTAGACTAATACCACCTGACCAGTCTCCCATGGAGTCAAGAATTTCTAACTCGTCTGGATTAGGTAGGCGTGCTCCTAGATTAGCACAAGCATTCTCTGCCATTTTCGGAGAGTGAGTGCTGTCAATCGATCCATTCATGCCACCCACCAGGTGAAGGTCATTATCCCCAATCCGAACAACACTTGGAAACTCAGTTCTCTGAAAGCGCGTAAACAGCTGACTGGAAATCTGTGACATAACTGTCTCCGGTCGACCTCTTCCAATAAAGGATTCGCTGCTACCTTGGCGACCGATCAGGTGTAAAGTCACTTGGATATCTCCTTTGCAATCAGGTGCTAAAGCATAAGTTCCATAGGCAATATAGTCGAGCTGTTCAAGTTGCCTCTCATCAAGAGGGGTTATTCTGAATCCGCGTTGAGCATTTCTAACAATTGTTAAAAGGTTGGCGGTATGAGTGAAACTCAATCTCTTAAACCGCGGGCGAATCTCTCGATAATGTTGATCGAGGTAGGCCTTAAGAGTTGACTCTAAAGTCGTATCTAAGCTTGGAGTGGCAATCGCCTGATTGCGCTCATAAAGGGCATTAAAAGCAACTAGCATTTCTAAGGCCTCGTCTCCAAAGGCACCAGACTGCATCAGATCTGTAGCGTTTTCAACCATCTCCCGCATATATTCTGTTCGAGTTGAACTGTAAGCGTCGTTATACTTACATAGGTCTGCCCCACGAATAAAAGGAATTGATGGCCAGATATCGATTCGCTCTTGTGCTTGCGTTGCCAAAGGAGCAAAGAGCGAGAGCGTACTAAAAAGAGTTAGAAAAAAATTCTTCATTTAATGATCCAAGCTTTAGTTAACTTAGTGAATAAAGCCGAACCTAACACGATGTGACGTTAAATTTAAGGTTGTTAAGTAAAGATTATATGCCCGTCCTAAAGCATGAATAAACAACTGACACCAAGGTTATGGATTTGTTGATAATTATAAGGCGTGTAAAAATGACCGTAATCTAGGCATCTGTTGTTTTGGGCAACTACAAGTGCTATGTTTTCGATAACTTGCGATGTTAACAATTCTCAGGGCCTTCTTAATATGTTGATGGTTGCCAAAAAACTTATTTCTCTCTTTTTATTGGTAAGTTTCATCAATGTCTCTTGGGCCGACTCTTCAAAGTATTTATCTGACTTACTCCGAGATCTTTCTCCTCAAAGAGCACAAGAGCTTGAGGCCGTTCAGAAAAACTTTTTACGATATATGCTCTACGCGACAGGCAAGGATGATGATCAAAAATATGAAATTTTTAAGCGTGCGCGGACTTACGCTAAGTGGGAATTAGAGAAAATTATTTATAATACTAGGCTTGAGAACTCTGCCCTAGGGCCTTCTGCGGAAACTCGAAATGTCATTAATCCTCCTCGATGGACTCTGGCCGAAGAGATTCGCTATATTGAAAATTCGATTCCAAGTGACTATCGGTTTGATGAGGAAAGTGTTCGCGTCTTAAATACTTTATTTGATAATCTAGATGAGAGACTTTTAAACCAACAGTTTTTTCAAATTAACTTTGGGGGTAATAATTTATTGCCCGACGGAGATATTGATGCACAAAGACTTTTACGTGAGCTTGTGCTAAGTCAAGACGACCGAGAGAGGGCACTCTTGACCGTTAATGTTTTTGAGCAGTACTTTGAAAAAAATATTCAGCGGATTCGTTCTTTGGGTAATGAGCTTTCAGGTGCACAAAGAATTCGATTCGGCGGTCCAGACTTAGAGCGTTTTATCACGCAATTTCTTAATCATTATTATCAGAATCTCGATTCCGATGTCATAAGAAATATGCTCAGTGATTTTGTCGAGCTTGGTCGAACTCCTACTGACTCCGAAGTTATGTCAATTGTTTTTAAAAACTCAGGGCCTGGCATCGGAAAGCTTTTTCAGCAACTGGCCAGAGAGCCTGGTATGGATCGAGGACTCTCGGAACTGTTGGAGGTTTTAGAGTCTGATAATAAGGCCGTTCCCGCTCATCTCATGCGCGAGGTTCTTGAGGCCAAAAATCTAAGTTACTCTCTTTCTCATATTGAAGATCGTCCTCTCGGTACTGGTACGATGGCGCAAGTAAATGCCGCAGTCTTAGAACTGCCGACAGGTGAACACGAAAAGGTTGCGGTTCGCTTTTTAAAGCCAGGAGTAAGAGAGTTTGCTGAGTACGATATAAAAGTGCTAAGAAGTTTTTTAAACCTGCCGGAAATTTCGTCATCATATGAGGCTTCGTTTATTTCTAACCTAAGAAGAATTGTCGACTCGCTTGAAAACTTTCTCTATTCCGAGCTTGATATAGAGGAAACTGTACAAAAGCAAAAGCTCGCTCGCGAGTTTTACCGTCAAACTCGCACTGTCAAAGTTGAAGGCCGCACTTTTAAGGTCGATATTGATGTTCCTAGAGTTTATCAGGCCGGTGGCCAAACTGAGGCCGTTCACATTCAAGAATTTATTGAACCTGGTGTGAAGTTTTCGGATCTTAATTCCAAGCTGGAACAAAAGGCCGTTGCTAGGGCCATTGTCTACACTTGGTTTGATGAGGCATTAATGGGAACGGGCTTTATTCATGCGGACCTTCATCAGGGAAACTTCACAATCTTGCCAACAGAAAAAGAGGGGCATTTTCGGGTCGTTCTTTTTGATTTGGGAATGTCTGAGTTCATAGATGATAAATTAAAACGGGCCTTTCTTTTAATTGGATCGGGTTCAAATTATGATAGCCCCAAGTTAATTGCAAGAGGCTTTTCTGTCCTTAATGACGAGTTTGATGAAGCGGCCTTATTTAAGAGGGTAAAGTCCGAGTTTGCCATCAATCGCCACTCAACTGAAAACTGGATACTCTGGGGAATGCGCCATGGTTTGATTCACTCTGAAAAGCTGGGAACACTGGCCCGTGGGGCTTCGCTTATTAGGCAGCTTCCTTATTTAATTAGTGAAACAGAAATGGAAAAGACCTTAACTTTGGTCGAGCGAATGGTGGCCAAAAGACTGATCGGCAACACTGTCACTCGTTCGAATATGTCCGTACTGACTCCAAGAGATTTGCTTCATATTGGCGGGGCCTTTTCGAAGAAAAGCTGTACGACTCTTGTGAATAAAATATTTGAATCATCTCCTTAATTATTTGTACTTCTCAATTTTTAACTTCGTCTTGGTGGCCAAAAGTCATAGCTTTTATATATTACTTTTTAGTATTGATTAAATAGTACTTTTATGTAATAATTGGGGGGTAAGGAGTTTAAGTTATGAGAAATACATTAAAGCTTGGTGTCCTTAAGTTTGAAATAAAGAATTCTCAAAGCGGGCCAGAGCTAGAATTAGAAAATGATACCAGTATGCTTTTTGAAAAAATAACTCTGGATAAGGCCCATGAGCTAAAAGAGCTTTTGTCGCATTATATTCAAAGTGTTCATGAGCATAATGAACTTCAGGAGAAAAACTAATGCATATAACGAGGCTTGAGGAATATGGCCTAAGATGCGCACTTCAGTTGGCAAGAGGGTATGCCTGCGATCCAGATCGCGCGATGCGATCGAGTGAAATCGCTGCAGCTGAGAGTTTGTCAATGCAATATGTTTCAAAAATTATGCACCTTTTTAGAAAGGCAAAATTGATTGGAGCAGTTAGAGGTCACCAGGGAGGATTTTATCTAAATTCATCCCCTGACCAGTTGAGCATTAAGGATGTACTCGACGCACTTTCTAGCGATAAAGAAAAGGCCCAGCAGGATAATTTCTGTGAGCTATTCACAGGAAAAAATCAAACTTGTGTGCATCTTTGTGACTGTTCTTTAAGGCCTATTTGGTCACATTTTTTTAATTATTTCTACAATGTTTTAGGAAAAATTACGCTAGCGGATTTGGCCAAGAAAGAAAAACATACTCAAGAACTCATTCATAAACTCGCAGGAGAAGAGACAAAGAAATTAATGGAGCAATTAAAGTAGGAGAAGAATATGTCTTTTTGGAATAAAAATAAAGAAACTGAAAATGAGCAGGTCTCTGAACCTGGTGTCGGCAAAGTAAAAAATATTATCGCTATCGCTAGTGGAAAGGGTGGAGTGGGAAAATCAACCGTAACCACAAACCTTGCCATGGCCCTTAGCGAACAAGGACATAAAGTAGGTGTGTTAGATGCCGATATTTATGGGCCAAGTCAGCCGATCATGTTGGGAAGCCATGATGGAGCGCAATCGAATGATGGTTATGCAATTCCAGTCAAAAGTAATGGAGTCAGTTTTATCTCAATGAGTACTGTGGCCCAACAGAAAGGTCCGACCATCATGCGTGCGCCAATCGCACTAAAGATCCTCAACCAGTTTTTGACTTCAGTCATGTGGGGGGAGTTGGATTATCTTTTAATCGATTTGCCACCTGGAACTGGAGATATTCAATTGACCTTGGCGCAACAAGCGAAACTTACGGGCGCCATCATTGTCACAACTCCTCAGAAAGTTTCAGTTGAAATATCTCAACGTGGTCTGCAGATGTTTCAGCAGCTAAATATTCCTATTATTGGAGTGATTGAAAATATGAGTGGTTTTACCTGCTCTCATTGTCAAGAAGTCACGGCCATTTTTAAAGAAGGTGGAGCGGCCAATATGTGTCAAGAGTTTGATGTTCCTTTCTTGGGAGCAATTCCTCTCGATCCATTGATTATGATGAGCTCCGATGAAGGAAGATCTTTAAGTGAAGATAAAGAAGGGCACGCTTATCAGGCCTACCAAAAAGTTGCCGAGAGTTTTGCTCACCAGCTTGAGTCTTCTGCTGCCAATAAAATGCTTGAGGTGGAAAA
>SKIL01000377.1 GCA_007116425.1 Bacteriovoracaceae bacterium
AAACTCTTTTTTTAATAACGGAAGTATATTCTTGCCGTCAATTAAACCTTGATTGCATGATTCTATAATTAAGGTCGGATGGTATCTCTTTATTGTGTTCAGACACCCTTTTAAGGCCACTTCTTCAAAGCGTTCAACATCAATTTTTATGACATCAATATTTTTTAATTCTTTTGGTAAAACTTCATCTAGTGGAATTGTATTAACTAACTCGAAGTTTGCTTCTTCCTTATCATCACCGTATAGGAAGAGGGAGTGGCCACCATCATTTCTATTTGAAAGGTAAAGCTTTTCTTGAGACTTTTTGTCACTAATAGCACAGTTATAGAGATTGATATTGGTAAGAGAGTTTATCTCTTTTGTTTGCTTTAAGCATTCAAAATTAATAGCATTAGGCTCAAAACAAAATGCTACTAAGCTTTTATTTTTATTTAATAGCCAATAAGTAAAAAGGCCAATATTTGCTCCGATGTCTATGAAAACAGGCCTGTCTTTCGACAAGCTATTTAAAATTTCTTCTCTATCAATGCTTTCATAGTCATTAAATCCTTTATTCTTACCGTGGACCAAGTGAAATGATGGCCCTTTCATATCTTTTGCATTAAAAAATATCTTGAAGTCATTGGCGACAGTAATCCATGCATACTGTTGCATAAAGCGGGTCAACTTTCGTTTAATATATCTTCTTCGTGAACAAAACACGTTTAAAGAATTTATAAGATTGGAAGTCATAAAAGTCTCTTCTCTTTCATTAATTAAATAAATCACTTCGTTTTTGTATGCAGTTTACCACGCTAACTAACGACTGGTTAATTCTTTTTATTTAATAAAACTATTTATTATTTTATGGAAGAGCTCTAATTATATAATAGTTTGTTGCTCTGAGTAAGAAGTGATTTTTTATGAATAGGGGATAGTTTCTTTTAGCTTTTCTGTTACTATTAAATATATTTAAACTGAATAGCAGAGGTTGGGTACTTATGGAACTATATTTAATTTTAGGTGTAATAGTATTTTTGCTTTTTTACTGCGTGAGAATTTATAATCGACTTATTGAGCTGCGAAACAACTTTCAAAACTCATTTGCTCAAATAGATGTTCAACTTAAAAGACGTCATGACCTCATTCCCAATTTAGTTGAAACGGCAAAAAAGTTTATGTCCCATGAAAGAGAGACTCTGGAGGCCGTTATTCAGGCAAGAAATAATGCATCAAGAAAACAGAAGGAGTATGAAGAGCGGCCAGGCCGAAAGAATATGGAAGAGTTATTGGGGATGGAGTCGATTTTAACTGGATCTCTTGGTAAGCTCTTCGCCCTTTCTGAAAACTATCCTGACCTAAAGTCTGATCAAACAATGTTAGAATTAATGGAAGAGCTACGTACAACAGAGAATAGAATATCCTATGCTCGTCAGGCGATGAATGACGCTTCAACATATTTTAACTCGGCCCGAGAGATTTTTCCTAATATTGTCATTGCAAATCTTTTCGGGTTTGAAAGAACCTGCTTGTGGAAAATCCAAGAAGAGCGAGAGCGAGAAACTCCCAAGGTGAGCTTTTAGCTTGAGATTATTAAATGAACTTTTATCAGGCAAAAAAAAATGCTCAAGTTAAAAGCCAAAGACTCTTAGTTGTTCTCGGTTTTATAATTATAATCACGATATTTTGTATTAATTTACTATTTTTGTATTTGTATAAATATTTTTTCGTAGGAGGAGTCGAGAGCATACTTTTTTCCGACCTTCTTACTCTTTCAGCTGGTGAAGTTAAATTAGTTATCTCGGTATCAATAAGCTTATTACTTTTAATTTTGTTTGGCAGTCTGACTCGTTGGTATGAGTTAAGGCCTGGAAAAAAGAGTATTGAAAAAATATTACAGGCGACAAAACTAGGTGGTGTAAATTTAAACTATTTAGAAAGAAGACTTTTAAATATTGTTGAGGAATTATCCATTGCTTGTGGTCTTCCCGTCCCGACTGTTTATATTCTAGAGCATGAGCCAAGTATTAATGCTCTTGCTGGTGGAGCAGATTCTCATCATGCATTTATTGGAGTCACCAGAGGAGCAATTAATTCACTAAATCGAGAGCAGCTTTCGGCCCTCGTTGCCCATGAATTAGGGCATATTATTAATGAGGATATTATTTTAAATCAACGCCTTGTTATTCTTCTTTCTGGTTTGTCAAAAGTCAGTTTGTTTGGGGCCTTTATTAGTCGGTCCTTTGGTATAGCTCGAAATTCTCGCAGAAGAGTTGCTGGTAATATTTTTATGTCGATTCTAGGCCTTATCATCTATCTTATTGGTAGTCTTTCTCTTTTTATCAGTCGACTTTTGAAATATGGTATTTCAAGACAAAGAGAGTTCAAAGCAGATGCTTGTGCTGTTCAATTTACAAGAAACCCGCATGCACTGATCGAGGTTTTTAAAAAAGTCATTTCACAGCAGGGCAAAAGCTTTAATCTCAACGAACAGAAAGAAGATTTTTCGCATATGTTCTTCATTCATTCTTTTTCCTACTCTCAACTCTTGAGTACTCATCCTCCTATCAGTGAGCGAATTAAAAGGATTAATCCATCCATAAATCTTGAAAAGTATAACTATAAGGAGACGCGCAGAGAAAATAATCATGAAGAGTTAGTGTCTCTTAGTTTTTCACAGTCGGTGACTAAGGCCCAAGAACTTTACAAAAATATTCCAGGCTCAATTTTGATAATAGCCCACAGTACAAAAATGGCTCCTTTTTTAATAGCTAGTTTATGGTTTGACTCAGATCAAGAAATTTGTAACTCGCAAATAGAAGCAGTTGGAAGAACACCAAAAGAGAGGTCATTACTTTTACAAACACATCGGCGTATTAAGCGCTTGTCATATATGATAAGACTTCTTTTGATTGAAATCTCTTCGCCCATTTTACAGGCCAACCCGAGTATTTTTGAGCGAACACTAGCTAATGTTTTTAAAAGTGTAAGACTAAAAAAGAAAACATATTTGCGTGACTATCTTTTATTAGAGTGTTTAAAGATAACAAACTCCCAACGAGTTCATGTCTCGGGAAGAAAGAAATTAAAAACCATAGGTTGTGAGATTTATCCCCTTCATTCGTTGCTTGTCAGTTATTTCTCGGGAGATCCAAATAAGTTCCATCAAGAGGTGACAAAAAGCTTTGGTTGGACTGATTTCCAAGAGTATGAGACTCATGCGGTTAAGTCAGAAGACTTTGAAAAGGGATTGAATTTACTGCGCTCTTTAAAATCTGACGAGCTTAATCGTTATCTTTGCTACCTATATCAAGAAGTAGTCTTTTTTAATGAGAAACAATGGCTTTTATGGCGCTTTCTATGCTTTAGTTTCGGTATTTCATGTCCGCTTGTCGAAAATAAAAATGAAAATGCTTTGAAGAATTAAGTTTTACATTTAGGCCCAACGACGATATTTTTTTAAATTGATTTATCACAGCCTTTTGTCCTATGATCAGACTCTATGAAAATATATTTAGCACGGATTTTGTTTGGGGATAGAGAAATGGAAGTTAAATTGAATAGATCACTTTCGCCCGCTTTATTTTTTCTTATCCTGATTCTTTTTTGGGGATGTACTAAAAAGGAAGAAGTTATTAGAGTTGGTAGCTCTCCTACAGCAAGTTCATCTGGGGTTTTTCTTGCCTATGAGAATGGTCATTTTCGTGATCTTGGTTTAAATGTCGAAATTACAAATTTTCAAAATTCTGGAGCCCCGATGACAGTGTTGCTGGCCAATGGACAATTAGACGTTGGAGCTGGGAATATTACTTCAGGCCTTTGGGAGAGTCTTGTTCAGGGACTCGATATACGAATCGTTGCTGATAAAGGTTCTCTTTCAGAGCAGACACCTTATTTAGGTCTTATTGTCCGAAGTGATCATATCGAAAATGGCTTCTCTGAATTATCTGAGCTAAATGGTTTTAAAATGGGGCTTACAAGTTTGGCCGGTGTATCCCAGCAGATTCTCGCTGATAGGTTTTTGCAAAAAGGCGGCTTGTCAATGGATGATGTTGAGTTTATTAGGATGTCTTATGGGGAGATGAATGTTGCACTTCGACAGGGGTTGATTGATGCGACAATCCAGCTTGAGCCTCACCTTACAAGAGCAGTCGAAGAGGGTTTTGCCCATCTCTTTGCCTATGGCACTGATGTATACCCTGATCAGCAAAGTGCTGCCCTCTTCTATTCGGGAGATTTTTATAGGGATACAGAAAAAGCGACCAAGTTTATGATCGCATATCTCAAAGGTGTCAGAGATTATTACAATGCTTTTTTTAATGATATCAGAAAAGAAGAAACCATCGCGGCCTTGAAAAAGCATGTCAATATTGATGATGATGAAATTTGGAAGAAAATGATCCCGTCTGGAATTAATGTAAACGGTTTTTTAAACATCTCCTCGCTAGAGAGTGATCTCGATTGGTATGTGACAAATAATTTTATTTCATCTCGACCAGAGGTCGCGAGGTTTGTGGATCATAGTTTTGTCGAGGCTGCATTAAAAGCTTTAGGGGAAAAATAAATGTCAGAAAGCTCTATTGCAGTTGAGATAAAAAATCTTTTCTTTGAGTTTGACTCCGAGCTACTTTTTGAAGATTTTAATCTTGAGATAAAAAAGGGAAGTTTTACGTGTATACTTGGTAGAAGTGGCTGTGGTAAATCTTCTCTTTTGAAGCTTATTCAAGGAATTTATAGGCCCCAAAGGGGGAGTATTGTAAAAAAGCTTGAATCAACTATTGCTTTTCAGCAATCCCCCTTGTTTCCGTGGATGAGTGTTTATGAGAACTTACTTGTAGCTATCCCAGACAAATATACTCAAACTGAAAAAAAAAAATTGTTTTTGAGAATCTGAAGGTTGCCAACCTCGAAAAGTATAGTCATGCGTACCCTGGTCAAATTTCCGGTGGAATGCAGCAGCGAGTAAGTATCTTGAGATGTTTTGCCTCCGAAGCGGAAATTATTTTACTTGATGAACCTTTTGTTTCTGTTGATTATGTTCAGCGTTATCAGTTGACAACTTTTTTACAAGATCTTTGGACTAAAAAAAACAAGACCATTATTTTTATCACTCACGATATTGATGAGTCTTTGAATGTCGCAGAGAGAAT